>DATIFE010000041.1:0-10706 GCA_035455425.1 Anaeromyxobacteraceae bacterium
GGAACCGGAGCCAGATCGGCCAGAGGTGTCCGGCGAAGGCGGCGAGCCCGACGGCCACCGACCAGGCCTCGGCGGCCGCCGGCCCGGCCCCCAGGCGGACGAGCAGCGCCCGCCCGAGGAGCATGGGAAGGGCCGCCTTGGCGGCGTCGAGGAGGAGCGTGACGATCCCCGCCGCCTTCCCCGCGGACCGGGCCACGTTCGAGGCGCCGATGTTCCCCGAGCCGACCGAGCGCGGGTCGACGCCCGTCCAGAAGCGCCCCACCAGCACGCCGAAGGGGACCGAGCCGAGCAGGTAGGCGGCAGCGACGAGCGCGGCTCCCGGCGCGGCGGTCACGGGGAATGGGCTATCACGAGATAGGCCCAGTTTGCGAGGAGCGCCGCCCCGCCGGCCAGGGCCGCGGCCCGCGCCACGCCGGGGCCGAGCCGCGGCCAGGGGCGGCCCGCGGCCATCCGGAGCAGGGCCGCGAGCGCGAAGGCCCAGGCCAGGGCCGCCGCCAGCGCGCCGAGCGGGCTGGCCGCCAGGGCCCCGGCCGCGTCCCCGTGCGCCAGATGGACGAAGGCCCGGGTCATGCCGCAGGTGGCGCAGGGGATGCCGGTCGCCGCCTTGAACGGGCAGGTGTAGCCGAGGCCCAGCAGGGGGAGGAAGCGCGCGGCCAGGAAGGAGAGCGCGAAGATGCTGGCGAAGACCTCGGCGTGGCCGAAGGTCCTGTCGGGCCGCGCCCGCTCGACCCTGGCGGCCGCGGTCACAGGGAGGTGGGGCCGCTCTTGCCCGGCAGGTTCGAGAACCAGTGGTAGAAGCCCAGGGTCCCGAGGCAGGCGCAGAGGCAGGCGAGCAGGAAGGGGGAGAAGACCGCCAGCGCCGACTTCCAGGTCGGGATGCGCTGGGCCTCGGCCAGCCCGATGATGGCCACCACCGCGAACCAGACGACGGCCACCAGGCCCCCGCACATGGGCAGGGCGGTGAGCACGTAGATGCCGTAGCCGTAGCCCACCACCGTGAGGGTGGCGTCGAAGCCGCGCGGAGCGCCACGGAGCGCGAGCAGCACCAGGTGGAGGATGCCGGCCACCACGTAGATCCCGACCAGGGCCGCCAGCGGCGCCACCAGCGCCTGCAGGGCCAGCGTGGCGCCGGTGGCGCGCTCGAAGACCCAGCTGAAGGCCCGCGGGTCCACGCCCTGGTCCTCCATCCGGCGCAGGAGCTGCTCCATCGCCCCGAACGAGGCGGCGGCGGTGAAGTAGCTGAAGACCAGGGAGACCCAGGCTCCCAGGGTGGAGCCGATGACGCCGAAGAGCACGGCCGAGCCGGTGGGGGTGGGCCGGACCAGCCGGAAGAAGCGGGCCGGCTCGAAGGCCGCCAGCTTGAAGGTCTGGATCCACGAGGCGGCGAAGCCCAGCCGGGCGCGGTCGACGAAGGGGGCGCTCTCGCCGTCGCCCGCGGGCGGCGGGGGCGCCCCGCCCGGCGGGACCGGGCCCCATCCGGTCGGCGTCGGCGGCGGCGGGCCGGGCGGCGGTCCCCAGCCCTGGGAGGGCGGCGCGGCCGGCGGCGGCGGGGGAACCCCCCAGCCCTGCGACGGCGCTGCGGGCGGGGGCGCCGGGGCGTTCGGGTCGGCGAGGTGGATCTCGGCGCCGCAGTGCGGGCACTTCTGCACGCCGAACCTGTCCGTGGGGAAGGTCTGCTGGCAGCGGGCGCAGCGGGCGATCATGGCGCGCGAGCTTATCGCGCCCGGGGACGGGGGCGGCAGGGAAAGCGGGGGCGGGGGAGGGCCCCGGCGAGGCGGGCGGCCGCCTCAGTTCTTCAGGGACGACACCTCGTCCATCCACAGGGTCCCGCGGGTGCGGAACACGGCGATCACGATGGCCAGGCCCACGGCGGCCTCGGCGGCGGCCACGGCGATGACGAAGAAGGCGATGGCGTGCCCCTGCATCGTCCCCTGGGCCCGCGCGAAGGCGAGGAAGGTGAGGTTGGCGGCGTTGAGCATGAGCTCGACGCACATGAAGACCACCAGGATGTTGCGCTTGGCCACCACGCCGGCGAGGCCGATGGCGAAGATCACGGCGGCGAGCGCCAGGTAGTGGTTGGCTTCGGCCATCGTCAGATCCTCGGCTTGGCGACGACCACCGCGCCGACGATGGCCACGAGGAGGAGGACGCTCGTGGCCTCGAAGGGCAGGAGGTACTGGGTGAAGAGCAGCTTGCCCACGGCGCGGACGGTGCCGAACTCCGGGCCCACCGTCTTCCAGGGCATGCGCCCGGCCGCCTGGATGGCCTGGGCCACCACCACCGCCACGCCGGCGGCGCCCGCGATCCCGGCCCACTGCATGGCCTTGAGCCGGGCCTCCTTCAGGTTCTCGTCGCGGAGCGCCAGCAGCATGATGACGAAGAGGAACACCACCATGATGGCGCCGGCGTAGACCAGCACCTGGAGGAACGCCACCAGGTGGGCCACCAGCAGCACGTAGATGCCGGCCAGGAAGAAGAAGGCGGCCACCAGGCTGATGGCGGCGTTGACCGGGTTCCGGGAGACGACCACCCCCACCGACGAGACCAGCAGGGGCACGGCCAGGATCCAGAAGACCAGCAGCTCGGCGCGGTCGGCCATGGCTCAGGCCCTCATGCCGCCGATGACGGCGTCGCGGCTGTCCTGGGAGGCGCCCCAGGCGGCGTCGCCGAAGGGGCAGCGATGCTCGGCGATGTGGCGCTCGAAGTCGGCCTTGAACTTCTTGACGAAGCTCTGCACCGGCATGGCGGCGGCGTCCCCCAGGGCGCAGATGGTGAAGCCGCCGATGTGGTTGGCCATGTCGAGCAGCTTGTCGGCGTCGCCCGGGACGCCGTGGCCGTGCTCGATCTTCTCGCAGAGCGACTCCATCCAGGGCGTGCCCTCGCGGCAGGGGGTGCACTGGCCGCAGCTCTCGTCGGCGTAGAACTTGGCGATGCGGGAGAGGACCCGGACCATGCACACCGAGTCGTCCATGACGATGACCCCGCCCGATCCGGCCATCGACCCGGCCGCCTTGAGCGCGTCGAACTCCAGCGACACGTCGATCTCGTTCCCGGCCAGCACCGGCGCCGAGGAGCCGCCGGGGATGACCGCCTTGACCGGCCGGCCGCTGGCGGTGCCGCCGCAGTCCTCCTGGATGAGCTTCCTGAGGTTGTAGTGGACCGGCTTCTCGTAGACCCCGGGCCGCTTCACGTTGCCCGAGACGCAGAAGAGGCGGGTGCCGCCCGACTTGCCGGTGCCCAGCGCCGCGAAGGCGGCGCCGCCGTGCGCCACGATCCAGGGGACGTTGGCCAGCGTCTCGACGTTGTTGATGATGGTGGGCTTTCCCCACAGGCCCACCACCGCCGGGAAGGGGGGCTTGAGGCGGGGGTAGCCCTTCTTGCCCTCGAGCGACTCCATCAGCGCCGACTCCTCGCCGCAGATGTAGGCGCCGGCGCCGCGGTGCACGTGGATCTCGAGGTCGAACTCGGCCTTGCCGAGGATCTTCTTCCCGATGATGCCCGCGGCCTGCGCCTCGGCGAGCGCCTGCTCCAGCACCCGGGCCTGCCGGGGGAACTCGCCCCGGATGTAGACGTAGGCCAGGTGGATGTCGAGGGCGTAGCAGGTGATGGCGATCCCCTCGATGAGCATGTGGGGATCGTGCTCGATGATGTAGCGGTCCTTGAAGGTGCCGGGCTCGGACTCGTCGGCGTTGACGCACAGGTAGCGGGGCCGGATGTCCTTGGGGAGGAAGGTCCACTTGAGGCCGGTGGCGAAGCCGGCGCCGCCGCGGCCACGCAGGTTCGAGGCCTTCACCTCCTCGACGATGGCGGCCTGGGGCATCGAGAGCGCCTTCTCCAGCGCCGCGTAGCCGCCGTCGGCCCGGTAGGAGGCGAGGGTGTGGCTGTCCTTCTTGCCCCAGCGAGCGGTCAGGATCCGCGTCTCGTCGCTCACTTCAGGCTCCCGAGGAGGCTCTCGAGCTTGGCCGGGGTGACACGCTCCACCATCTCCTCCTCGTCGACCAGCACCGCCGGCGCGGTGCCGCACGAGCCCAGGCACTCCACCTCGCGCAGGGTGATGCGGCCGTCGGCGGTGGTCCCGCCGTTCTCCACCCCGAGCTTGCGCTTCAGCTCCCCGTACATCCGGTCGGAGCCGGCCAGGCAGCAGGAGACGTTGGTGCAGACCTCCACCAGGTGGCGCCCGTTCGGCCGGGTGTGGAACATGACGTAGAACGTCGCCACCTCCTCGGCGCGGGCGGCGCTGGTGCCGAGCCTCTCGGCGCACAGCTGCTGCACGGCGGAGCTGGCGTGGCCGAAGATCTCCTGCCCCAGGCGGAGGGCGGGGAGCATGGCGGCCTCCCGGTGCTCGGGCGGATAGCGCCGGAGCACGGGGGCCAGATCGGCGTCGAAACGGGCGACCAGGTCCTTCGGCAGGTCCTTCCAGTCGCCCGGCTCTGTCGGGTCGTGAGACGGCATAAGCGGTCGAGGTGCCTCGGAAAAGTGCGGGCAGGCTATTGAGGCCACCCGGGGTTGTCAAGGAGATCCGCGCGCCTCTGCTATGTTCCCGGCGTCCGGAGGGGGGATCGGAAATGGACGCAGGAAAGGGAGAGAAGCGCCGGCACCCGCGGGTCCCGCTCCTGCTCCGGATCGACTACCCGGGCGAGCCGGGCCTGCGCGACGCTACCGAGAACCTCTCGGCGGGCGGCCTCTTCATCCGCACCAGCCGGTCCATCCGGGTCGGCGAGCGCCTGCCGCTGCTCGTCTCCTTCCCGGGCCTGCTCGAGCCGCTCCGGCTCGAGGTGGAGGTCACCTGGGCGCGGCCGCCCGCCACCGGGGTGCCCGGGGGCGTGGCGGTGCGCATCCCGCCCGAGCTGGTGGAGCAGCGCGAGCAGCTGGCGCGCCTGGCCCGGTCGGCCTCCGAGCCGGGGCCGGCCCGGCGCACCTACCGGATGCTGCTGGTGGAGGACAACCCGCTGGTGATGGCGATGTACGAGCAGGCGCTCCAGAAGCTGGCCACCGCCGACGGCAGCGTCGGCGTCACGGTGGACTACGGCCGGGACGGGGTCGAGGCGCTGGCGCGCCTCCAGCAGGGGCCGCCGCCGGACCTGGTGATCACCGACCTCTACATGCCGGTGATGGACGGCTTCACCCTGCTGGAGAAGCTGCGGGCGGACCCCCGGATCATGGCCACGCCGGTCCTGGCCATCAGCGCGGGCGGGAGCGAGGCCCACGCCCGCGCCGTGGAGCTGGGCGTGGACGTGTACCTGCAGAAGCCGGTGAAGATGAGCGAGATCCTGGCCACGGTCCGCGCCCTGCTCCGCATCGCGGGGTGAGGGCGCTGGCGGCGCGGCCGGCGGGCGCGTCGCCGGCCCCCGGAGGCGCGTCGAGCCCACCGGCGGTCCCCCTGCGGGGGCCGCGGGTGGGCTCGCGCTCGCCCCGGGCGTCGCCGGCGGCTACTTCTTGCCCTTCTTGTTGAACTTGTCCTTCAGCAGCTTCGACGGGACCATCTTCACCACGGTCTTGGCCGGGATCTTGATGGCCTCGCCGGTGGCCGGGTTGCGCCCCATGCGCGCCTTGCGGTCCACGAGCTTGACGGCCCCGATGCCGCCGAGCGGGATCTTCCCGCCCGGCTTCAGGGTCTTCAGGACCGTCTCCTCCACGGCGGTGATGACCTGCCGGACCTGCGCCTTCGACACCCCCGAAGCCTCGGCGACGGCCGAGAAGAACTGAGCCTGCGTCATGGACGAGCGTCCTCCCGTGGCAGGCCGGCCCCTGCGGCCGGCTGATTTGACGGCCTTCGTAGCGCGTCCCGATCCGATCGTCAACTGCCCGACCTCACGATCGCCTTGAAAAATGGGCCTTCCGTGGGGATCCCTCCGGGGCGGGATCCCGGGCCCCGGGGGACGCCCTTCACCTGCGGAGAACGGCCCAGAGGATCTCCCAGAGGATGAGGAGGATGATGGTGGTCTCGAGCAGCTCGCCGCGGCGGACGTCGGCGGCGTCGTTGAGCAGCCGGTTGACGTCGGCGAGGAGCCGCTGCTTGCGCAGCACGTCCTCCTGCCAGGCCGGGAGGCGGAAGCGCCGCACCGCCGCCTGGTAGAGCCGCGCCAGGTAGAAGTCCCCCACGATCTTCACCCCGTTCTCGAGCCGCTCGATCATCTCCGAGAGCTCGAGCAGCAGCGCCGCGGTGCGCCGCTGCAGTCGCGCGTAGCGGCGGGTGACCAGCTTCTGCAGGGCGCGCCCGGCCTCCATCTCCCCGTAGATGGCGCCGAGCTCCCGGTCGAGGAGCGCGTCGTAGTAGCGCAGCTCGAGCAGGTGCGCGGTGGCGAACTCGAGCAGGTCGGCGATGTCCGCCACGCCGGAGGGCTCGTAGAGGAAGGCGCTGTTCCAGTCCACCACCGCCAGGTCGTCGGAGAGGTAGCTGAAGTGGTGCTTCAGCACGTCGGCCGACTCCTGCTCGGAGAGCGGGGTGTCGCTGGTCTCCCCCAGCAGCAGCCGCGCCAGCGGCGCGCGCTCCAGGACCTCCCGCGCCGGCAGCGGCGCGTCGAAGGCCCGCACCACGAAGACGTGGTAGGTCTCGAGCCCGGCCCACTGGTGCGGCTTCTCCAGCGCCGGCGCCAGGGCCCGGCAGATCTCCTCCGCCTCCCGGCGCGCGGCCGCGTCGAGCGCCGGCGTGGGGAGGACCTGGAGCTCCTCCGAGAGCGGCAGCAGGTCCTCGAGCCCGGTCCCGGGGGGGATGGGGATCTTGTAGAGGACGCTGGCGACGCCGTACTCGAAGAGGTGGAGGCTGGCCTCGGCCTCCCGGGCGCCGGAGGCCAGCGGCACCTGGCGGCGCCCCAGCTGCAGGTGGATGGGCGGGCGCGGGATCTCGATGGCCGCCGAGGAGTGCACCCCCTCCCAGCGGTGCCGCGCCCCGGTGCCCTTGGCCAGCGCCTCGGCCCGGGCGAGGTCGATCTCGTCGGCCACGTCGAAGACCCGGTAGACGCGGAGGGCGCCCTCCTCGACCCGGTGCGGGAAGGGCTCGCGGACGGGCATGTAGGCAGCTTAGCGCCCCGCTCCGGAGCCGGCGCGAGAAGGATGTCGCGGGGTGTCTACCCGCCCACCAGCCGCAGCGCGGGATTGCCCCGGGCCGGCGCGCGGGCGAAGTCCACCAGGTAGTCGCCGGAGAAGCAGGCGTCGCAGAAGCCCTGGCGGGACTCGCCCATGGCCGCGTAGAGGCTGTCGAGGGTGAGGTAGCCGAGCGAGTCCGCGGTCACGTAGCGGGCGATCTCGTCGATGGTGTGCGAGGAGGCGATGAGCTCCTGCCGCGTGGGGGTGTCGATGCCGTAGTAGCAGGGCCAGGCGGTGGGCGGCGAGCTGATGCGCAGGTGCACCTCGGCGGCGCCGGCGTCGCGGAGCATCTTCACGATCTTGCGGCTGGTGGTGCCGCGGACGATGGAGTCGTCGACCACCACCAGGCGCTTGCCCCGGAGCAGGCCCTGCACGGCGTTCAGCTTGAGCTTCACCCCGAAGTGGCGGATGGACTGCTGCGGCTCGATGAAGGTGCGCCCCACGTAGTGCGAGCGGACCAGCCCCATGGCGAAGGGGATGCCGCTCTCGTGCGCGTAGCCGATGGAGGCCGGCACGCCCGAGTCGGGGACCGGGATGACCATGTCGGCCTCGACCGGGTGGTCCTTGGCCAGCTGCCGGCCGAAGGCCTCCCGCACCTCGTAGACCGACCGCCCGAAGAGGATGGAGTCGGGGCGGGCGAAGTAGATGTGCTCGAAGATGCAGCGGCCCAGGCGCGAGGGACCGGCGTCGGGGAAGAGCCGCTCGGAGCGGAGCCCCTCTCCGTCGGCGATCACCATCTCCCCCGGCTCCACCTCGCGGATGAACTCCGCCTCGATGAGGTCCAGGGCCGTCGTCTCGCTGGCCAGGACCCAGCTCCCCTTCATCCGCCCCAGCACCAGCGGCCGGAAGCCCATGGGATCGCGGACGCCGACCATGGCCTTGTCGGAGAGGAAGAGCAGGGAGTAGGCGCCGGCCACCTGGCCCAGGGCCTCGCGGACGGCGCCGGCCAGGTGCTCGGCGGTGCCCGGCCGCGCCGCGCGCGCCCGCGCCATGAGGTGCAGGATCACCTCGGTGTCGCTTGTGGTCTGGAAGATCGAGCCCTGGCCCTCCAGCTCGGCGCGCAGCGCCTCGGCGTTGACCAGGTTGCCGTTGTGGGCCACCGCCACCGGCCCGCCGGCGTACTGGATGGCGATGGGCTGCGCGTTCTTCAGGCTGGAGTGGCCGGCGGTGGAGTAGCGCACGTGCCCGATGGCGGCGCCCCCGGGGAGCTTCGCCAGCGCCTCGGCGGTGAAGATGTCGGCCACCAGCCCCATGTCGCGGTGCACGTGGAGCGAGTGACCATCGGTGGAGACGATGCCCGCCGACTCCTGGCCGCGGTGCTGCAGCGCGTGCAGCCCGAGGTAGGTGAAGTTGGCCGCCTCCTCGCTCCGGCCCAGCGCCCAGATGCCGAAGAGGCCGCACTCCTCCTTCATCTTGTCGTGGATGGCGTCGTAACCCATCGAGGCGCGGAGTATAACGATCCAGATTTGAAAAAGCTTCTGCTCATCCCCGCCGCCGTGGCGGCGGTGCTCCTGCTGTGGCTGGCGCTGGCCTCGGCCGCCCGGCGCCCCTCCTCCGGCGAGCCGCCGCACCTGCTCGACTCCTGCCGGGGCCAGGGGCCGCTCACCGTCGGCGCCGCCGCCGTGCCGCTCCCGCTCGGCGCGGCTCCCTCCATCGCCGGCTTCCCGCGGCTCCGCTGGACCGCGGCGGGCGAGCGCGATCCCCTGGCGGTGCGCGCGCTGGTGATCGAGGAGCCGGGCTGCAGCGTGGCGCTGGTCTCGGCGGAGATCCTCCTCGTCCCCCGGGCCCTGACGGCGGCGGTGGAGCAACAGGCGGGGGCGCTGGGGATCTCGCGGGTGGTCCTGGCGGCCACGCACACGCATGCCGGGCCCGGCGGGTACTGGGACTCCTTCCTCGGCGGCCGGATCGCGACCGGCCCGTACCACCCGGCCGCCTTCTCCCGGCTGGCCGAGGCGGTGGTGCGGGCCCTCCGGGAGGCGCAGGCCGCCCGCCGGCCGGCGCGCCTGCAGGTCGGCGTGGGCGACGCGCGCGACCTGGTGTGGAACCGCGACGGCTCCGAGGTGGACGGGCGGCTGGTGTCGGTGCGCTTCACCGACCCGGCGGGGGCCGCCATCGCCGCCGTCGCCGTCCTGGGCTCGCACGCCACGCTGCTGGGGAGCGGGAACCGCCTCCTCTCCGGGGACTGGCCCGGGGCCCTGATGCGGGGGGCGGGGGCGCCGCTCCTCTTCTTCCAGGGCGCCCTCGGCGACCAGTCGGCGCGCGCGCCCGGCGCGCCCACGCCCGAGGGCTACGCCGGCGCGGTGGCCGCCCGCCTCGCGGAGACGGCGCTGTCGGAGCCCGACGCGCAGCCCCCGTTTGCCGTGGCCCGCGCCTGGGCCGCCCTCCCTCCGCTCGCGCCCGGCGCCCTCCCGGCGCCGCTGCGGTCGGCCGCCGGGAGCCTCTTCGCGGGCGCGCTGCCGTCGGCGGCGCGCGTCACCGCCGTTCGCCTGGGCCCGCTGACGCTCCTCGCCGTCCCGGCGGAGCCGGTGGAGGAGGTGGCGCGCGCCTGGCGCGGCGCCGGGGGCCGGCGCCGAGGTCCTCTCGCTGGCGGACGACTACGCCGGCTACGTCGAGGCCCCGGAGCGCATGGCGAGGGGCGAGGCCGAGACCGGGCGCACCTACTACGGGCCGGAGCTGGCGCCGCGCCTCCAGGCGGCCCTGTCGCTCGCCGCCGGCGCGACGCGGTAGCGGACCAGCCGGCGCAGCCCCCGCAGGAACGTCGCACTCCTTCGGGCGGGCGGCGCTTCCGCGCCGCCGCCGCCCGGCCACGGGCGTACCATCGAGGCTCGGGAGAGAGGAGGGCGCCATGCCCGGCTGGACCAAGATCCTGTGTCCGATCGACTTCTCCGACAACTCGCGCCGGGGGATGCACGAGGCCCTCGAGATCGCCAAGGCCCACGGCGCCCGGGTCTACCTGCTGCACGTGCTGGAGGAGCCGTGGCCCGGCACGCGCGGCGACCCCATCGCCCCGCCCGAGTTCCTGCACCGCCTGAACGAGAGGGTCCAGGCCGACCTGGCGACGTGGAAGAAGGACGCCGACGCCATCGCGCCGGGCAAGGTGATCACCGAGATGATCGGGGGCCACCCGGCGACCGAGATCGTCCGCGTGGCCCGCGAGGGCGGGTTCGACCTGGTGGTCATGGGGACCCACGGCCGCCGCGGCCTGCGGCGGCTCTTCATCGGCTCGGTCACCGAGGAGGTGATCCGGACCGCGCCCTGCTCCGTGCTGGCGGTGCGGCCGCGCGACGACTTCCAGATCCAGCCGGACTGATCAGAAGCGGACCACCGGCGCACCGCGGTCGTCCCACGAGAGCCAGCCGAGCACCCCGGCGGCGGCCGCGAAGGCCACCGCGCCGCCGAGGGAGACGTAGGCCCAGCGCCGGGACGACGAGGCGGCGGCGCGGGTGCGGTCGTAGGCCGCCGGGTCCACCCCGGGCTCCAGCGTGCCGTCGGGCCTCAGCATGGCCGAGGCGTCGCGCGCGTGGCCGCGGGCGGCGATCCCCTGCCAGGCGGCGACGCCCGCCAGCCCGGCGGCCGCGGCGGCGCTGGCCCAGGTCGCCGGGCGCATCCACCCGTTCCCC
>DATIFE010000042.1:0-13207 GCA_035455425.1 Anaeromyxobacteraceae bacterium
CCTCGGGTGCCGGCTCGGCCAGCGCCGCGACGGGCTCGGGCGGCGCGGGAGACGCCGGCTCGGCAGGGGGAGACCCGTCGCCCGGAGGGCGCTCGGCGGTCTCCCCGGCGGGCTCGGCCTCGGCGGCGGCCGCGCCCTCCGGCGCTCCCCCGCTGCGGACGCGGAGCTCCTGCTCCTCGGCCTCCTGCTCGCTCGGGACCTCCTGCACCAGGGCGTGCTCGCCCTCGGTGAGCTCGAACTCCTCGGAGAAGTCCGGGTCGCCGTAGACGTCGCCCACGTAGAGGAAGGCGGCCTTCTCGAGCCCGATGTCGACGAAGGCGGCCTGCATGCCGGGGAGCACCCGGACCACGCGCCCCTTGTAGATGTTGCCGACGATGCCCTTCTCGCGCTTCCGCTCGAGGTAGAACTCGTGGATGCTGCCGCTCTCGACCAGCGCCACGCGCGTCTCCGCGCCGGCGGCGTTGATCACCAGGATGCTGGAGCCAGCCATGTCGGACCTCGCTTGCCCGGCCATCCTTCACCGGGCGCACGAGGAGCGAGGTCCGCTGTGGACCGCGACGGCCGAGATCCCGGTGGCGCCGGGCTCGTCCCGTCGGCTGGTGAGCCTGTGCTGCTCAGCATCGCATTCCCGTGCGCCCGGCGGCCGCTCTGGCGGCGGCCCGCCGCGGGCGTTTCGAATCCTCAGGCGTCGATGTAGCGAGGCGCGCGTGGGGGCCCGGACTGCGGCCGGGCCGCAGGCGCCCTCGCGAAGCTGACGCCTTCCTTCAAGACCTTCACTCCCCTGGGCGGAGCGCCGTCTCCGAAGATGGCCGCCAGCACCTCGGCTGGCTTGGCGCTCCCCGACGGATCCGCCTTCAAGCTGAACGCGACCCTTCCGTCGCCCTCCACGGCGAGGTGGGTCACGATTTGCTTCAGGTTTATCTCTCTTTCCTTCGCCGGCGCAATCCTCTCGTTCCGACGGCGGCCGCGGTCCTTCGGGGGCGCCGCGCGGCGAACCACCGCGCGCTCCGCCTCCTCGAAGGCCTGGACGCGCGCCCGCAGCCGCTGCTCGTCCCAATCCTCAGGAAATTCGGCAAGATAGTGCATGGCGCGGAGGGACTCGCTGATGGAGGGTGCCCGGGGATCGAGGGGGCTCGCCTCGTAGAGGGGCATCCCGGCGGGGAGCCTGTCGGCGAGCCGCTGGCCGATGGCCGCGGCGTCCTGGCGGCCGACCAGCTCGAGGTCGAGGTACTCGCAGTGGCTCTCCACGCCCACCGGGAGGGCCGGGCCGAAGGAGACGCGCGGCTTCGGGTGGAAGCCCTGGGAGTAGGCCACCGGCAGGCCGGCCCGGCGCACGGCCCGGAGCACCGCGGTCATGGTCTCGAGGTGCGAGAGCGCCACCAGCCGGCCCAGCTTCCCCAGGCGCACGCGCACGTGGGTGCGCTCCGCCGGCTCCGGCGGGCGCGGCGGCCGGGCCGGCGCCGGCTGGTAGTCCTTGGCCAGGTGGACGCGGTTCTTCACCACGTCGTAGTCGCAGGCGCCGCAGACGGTGCAGGGCGCGAGGACGCAGTCGGGCACCTCGGCCAGGTTCTTCGCGGCGGCGAGCTGCTTCGCCAGGTACGGCTTGGTCACGCCGCAGTCGATGCGGTCCCAGGGCAGGGCCTCGTCGAGGCGGCGGCGGCGGCGGGCGAAGAAGTCGACCCCCACGCCGTGCTCGCGCTCGCAGGCCGCGAAGGCCTCCTGCCAGCGGCGCTCGTCGAACCACTCGGTCCAGCCGTCGAGCCGCTGCCCGGCCCGGAAGGCCGCCAGCACCGCCGAGCCCACCCGCCGGTCGCCCAGGGCCAGCGCCCCCTCGATCCACGACTGGCGCGAGTCGTGGGGCTTGAAGTGGATGGCGCCGTGCCGGCCCCCGAGCTCGGCGTGGATCAGCTGCTGGCGCCGCCGGGTCTCGTCGGGCGAGATCATCGGCTCCCACTGGAAGGGGGTGAAGGGCTTGGGGACGAAGGTCGAGGCGGCGAGGTTGATCTGCGCCGAGCCCTGGCCCGGCGGGAGCGCCCGGCGCGCCGCCTGCAGGCTGCGCTTCGCCAGCCGGGCGATGGCCACCACGTCCTCGTCGCGCTCGTCGGGCAGGCCGATCATGAAGTAGAGCTTGAGGAGCGACCAGCCGTTCTGGAAGATGGACTCCACCGCGCGCAGCAGGTCCACCTCGCGGTTGCCCTTGTTGATGACCGCGCGCATCCGCTCGGTGGCCGCCTCCGGCGCCAGGGTGAACCCGGTCTTGCGGATCCGGCCGATGCGCTGGGCCAGCGAGGCGCTCATGGTCTCGGTGCGCAGGCTGGGGAGCGACATGGCGATGCGGTCGCCCTCCCAGCGCGCCAGGAAGTCGTCGAGGAGCGGATCCAGGCAGTCGTAGTCGCCGGAGGAGAGCGAGAGCAGGCCCACCTCCTCGTAGCCCGAGGCCCCCAGCCCCACCTCGGCCACCCGCAGCACCTTCTCCGGGCTGCGCTGCCGCGTGGGCCGGGTGATCATCCCCACCTGGCAGAAGCGGCAGCCGCGGGTGCAGCCGCGCTGCAGCTCGATGGGCAGCCGGTCGTGGACCGTCTGCATGAAGGGGACCACCGGCCGCTCGTAGGCGCTGGTGGAGAGCGCGTCGAGGTCGGGCATCACCCGCCGCGAGACGAGCTCGTGGCCGGGGAGCAGGGGCTCCATCTCCCGGAGCACCCGGGTGGCCGGGTCGTAGCGCGGCGCGAAGAGCGAGGGGACGTAGACCCCGGGGATGCGGGCCAGGGCCTCGAGGATCTCGCGCCGGGTGCCCCGGGCCTCGCGCCAGGCGGCCACCGCCTCGGCGATCTCGACCGCCACTTCCTCGCCGTCGCCCACGGCGAAGCAGTCGAAGAAGTCGGCGACCGGCTCGGGGTTGAAGGCGCAGGGGCCCCCGCCCACCACCACCGGGTCGCCGGGGCCGCGGTCGCGGGAGAGGACCGGCACCCCGGCCAGGTCCATGAGGGCGAGCGCGCTCGTGTAGCAGAGCTCGAACTGGAGGGTGATGCCCAGCACGTCGAAGTCGCGCACCGGCGCGCGCGACTCGAGGGTGAAGAGCGGCAGGCCGCGCTCCCGCAGCATCCGCTCCATGTCCGGCCAGGGGAGGAACACCCGCTCGCAGGCCACGCCGGGCGCGTCGTTGAGGGCGTGGTAGAGGAGCCGGAACCCGAGGTTGGACATGCCGACCTCGTAGGTGTCCGGGAAGGCGAGCGCGAACTTGAGCCGCGCCGCGGAGAGGTCCTTCTGGATGGCGCCGAACTCGCCGCCGACGTAGCGCGACGGCTTCTGCGCCGAGAGGATCAACTCGTCGAGGAGGGAGGTCTGCATGTTCGCCGGGCGGCGGATTCGAACCGCCTGTTGCCCGCCGCGAGAGGGGACTGCGCCGGCCGCTTCGGCGGCCGGAGAGGGCGACTCGTACCATGGCCGGTCGGAGGGGTTCAAGCCGCCGATGCGGGCCACCGGATCCGTTCCCCCCGGCCAACGACTCCGCTCGCGACAGGCCTCGGGCCGGCGAGGCCGGCCCGAGGTGCAATCAGTACGTGATCCCGAAGCCCTGCAGGTCCCCCGCAGCCGGGCTCCAGTCGACCCTCACGTCGCTCACCCGCGCCGCCGGCGGGCCGCGCCAGCACCAGGCCACCAGGGACTCCACCCGGTCGCGCGGGCCCTCCGCCAGGACCTCGACCTTGCCGTCGTGCAGGTTCCGCACCCAGCCCGCGAGGCCGAGGCGGTCCGCCTCCCAGGCGGCGGACTGCCGGTAGCCGACGCCCTGGACGATCCCCGCGACCAGGATCCGCGCCCGGGCCGGCCCGGCGGTCACCGCTCCTCCAGCATGCGCAGGAACTCCTCCTCGCCGACCACCCGCACCCCGAGCTCCCGCGCCTTCTTGAGCTTGGAGCCGGACTCCTCCCCCGCGACCACCAGGTCGGTCTTCCGGGAGACCGACCCGGAGACCCGGCCGCCGCGCCGCTCGATCTCGGCCTTGGCCTCGTCGCGCCCGAGCCGGGAGAGCCCGCCGGTGAGCACCACCGTCTTGCCGGCGAAGGCCCCGCCGGCCGGGGCCGCCTCCGGCGCCGGCCGCACCCCGGCCTGGAGCAGCCGCTTCACCACCTTGCGGTTCTGGGGCTCTGCGGTCCAGGCGCGGATCTCGCGGGCCACCTCCGGGCCGACGTCGCGCACCTCCATCAGCTCCTCCTCCGAGGCGTCGAGGAAGGGGCCGATCTCCCCGAAGCGGCGCGCCAGGACCGCCGCGGTGGCCTCGCCCACCTGCGGGATGCCGAGCCCGAAGAGCAGGCGGCGCAGGGTGGTGTCCCTGGAGCGCTCCAGCGCCTGGCGCATCTTGTCGGCGCGCAGCTTCCCGAACTGGACCGTCTTGCTGGCCCCCTCCTTCTCGACGGCGAACTGGATGTCCGCCCAGGCCTCCACCGGGACGGCGTAGAGGTCGGCGAAGTCCTTCACCAGGCCCCGCTCCAGGAGCTGCTCCGCCACCCGCTCGCCCAGCCCCTCGATGTCCATGGCGCGCCGCTGGGCGAAGTGGCACAGGCGCCCCACCAGCTGCGCCGGGCAGGCGGCGCCGGTGCAGCGCCACACCTTCTCGCCCTCCTCGCGCACCACGCGGGCGCCGCACACCGGGCAGGCCCGGGGGAAGGCGAACTCGCGCTCCGCCCCGGTGCGCCTCTCGGGCAGCACCTTGACCACCTCGGGGATGACCTCGCCCGCCCGGCGCATCAGCACCCAGTCGCCGATGCG
Source organism: Anaeromyxobacteraceae bacterium (assembly GCA_035455425.1). Classification (GTDB taxonomy): domain Bacteria; phylum Myxococcota; class Myxococcia; order Myxococcales; family Anaeromyxobacteraceae; genus JACRMN01. The sequence continues at coordinate 4,768 of DATIFE010000042.1, forward strand.
GACGTCCTTGCGCCGCAGCTCGTCCTCGTTGTGCAGGGTGGCGTTGGTCACGGTGGCGCCCGAGAGCTGCACCGGCTTCACCACCACCACCGGCGTGAGCACGCCGGTCCGGCCCACCGAGGCGAAGATCTCGACCACCTGCGTGGTCTCCTCCTGCGGCGGGTACTTGAAGGCCGCCGCCCAGCGCGGGAACTTGGTGGCCGCGCCCAGCCGCCGCCGCCAGTCGAGGTCGTCCACCTTCACCACCACGCCATCGGTGTCGTAGGGGAGATCGAAGCGCCGCCGGGCCATGCGGTCGCGGTAGGCCTTCACCTCGGCGATGCCGCGGCAGAGCCGGTTCTCGGGGTTGGTCTCGAACCCGTAGGAGGCCAGGGCCTGGAGCTTCTCCCAGTGCGTCCTCCACGGGGCGCGGGAGGCGGGCTCGTCGCCGGGGGAGAGCGCCTCGTAGGCCATGAAGGAGAGCGGCCGCCGGGCGGTGACACGCCAGTCGAGCTGGCGGAGCGACCCGGCAGCGGCGTTGCGCGGGTTGGCGAAGGGCTCCTCGCCCCTGCGCAGCAGCTGCCGGTTCATGCGCTCGAAGTGCTCCTTCTGGAGCAGGACCTCGCCCCGCACCTCGAGGCGGGCCGGCGGCGAGCCCTCCAGCCCGAGCGGCACGCCGCGGTTGGCGCCGGTGCGCCCCACGGTGCGCAGGTTGGCGGTCACGTCCTCGCCGGTCTCGCCGTCGCCCCGGGTGGACCCCGAGCGAAGCTCGCCCCCCTCGTAGACCAGCTCCACCGCCAGGCCGTCGAGCTTGGGCTCGCACACCCAGGTCACCGCCTCGCCGGCGGGGAGCCCGAGCAGGCGCCTCACCCGCTCCTCCAGCTCGTCCAGCTCCTCGTCGGTGGTGACGTTGCCGAGAGAGAGCATGGGCTCGCGGTGGCGGACCTTGGCGAACCTCTCGGAGGGCGCCCCGGCGACGCGCTGGGTGGGCGAGTCCGCGGCGCGGAGCTCGGGGTGCGTCTCCTCGAGCTCCTGCAGCTCCCGCATCAGCCGGTCGTACTCGGCGTCCGAGAGGAGCGGGCTGTCGAGGACGTAGTAGGCGTGGTCCGCGGCGCGGATCCGGTCGCGGAGATCCTCCGCCTGCCTGCGCGGCTCGGTCGGGGCAGCCATCGGGCCGAAGATGGCGCGGGACGGGCCCGCGGGCAAGACCGCCGCGGCTGACCCTAGAAGATGTCCTCGTTCACGCCGGGCGGCGGCACCTCGGCCGTCAGCTGGAAGGAGTACCCGATGCCCTGGTAGGTCTGCGACCGGATGCTGTTGATGCCGTCGCCGTCGACGTCGCCGGTTCCCAGGACCAACATGGTGGTGGTCCGGGCGGCCGGCACGTCCGCCGCCACGAAGGCGTACTGGTAGTAGCTTCCCCCCTCGACCAGGATCGGCAGCTGGTTCCAGCCCGGGAGAGCCCAGTTGAAGGGCGCCTTCGTGGTCCGGGGCAGGACCGGGGGATTCGCCGGGCCCGCGAAGACGGTGGGAGCCATGAGGTTGTTGGGGTCGAACCCGGGAAGGTGCTGCTGGTTCTGCGCGATGTCCTCGATGGCGCGGGCGATGGAGGTCATCACCGCGCGGCGCTCCGAGGCCTTGGCCCGCAGGGTCATGCGCTGGTAGCTGGGGATGGCGATCGAGGACAGCAGCCCGATGATGGCGACCACCACCATCAGCTCGATGAGCGTGAAGCCGCGCGCTCCGCGGCGCAGGGTCGTGGCTCGGGTCATGGCTTCCTCGCTCCCTCGGCCGGCGCGACCGGGACGCTCACGTAGATGCCGGGAGCGACCTCCTTCACGGCGTTGCCCTTCGCCTCTTCCAGGGCCTTGAACCTCTCCACCTGCCTGGGGTCGAGCGCCTTGCCGGCTTCCGGCACCACCACCGAGACCGGGCCTTGCCGGACGCCGACGGCGTCCTGCGGCGCGCCGCCGAAGGACGGGGGCGGGACGACGGGCTTCCGCGCGAGCAGGCGGTAGCCGTGGAACGCCCCCGCGGCCAGGGCGGCCAGCACCAGCAGGACCATCCATCCCCGCCCCACCGGCGGCCGCGCGTGCTCCTCCACGGCCGAGCGGTTGGAGAGGAGGCGCGTCGCGGCTGCGGGCCGCACCGGCGCCTGGACCACCGGGGCCTGGGCCGGGGCGATCCGCGCGACCGCGTCGGTCAGGTCGATGGCCTCCTTCACCAGGGACTTGCGCAGGATCTCGATGCCCGGGTGCACGCCCTCGCCCGCCTCGGCGGCCGCCTTGAGCTCCGCCAGGGTCGAGTCGAGCTCGGCGAGCAGCGACTGCACCGCGGCGGAGTCGATGGGGCTCCCCACCGCCGGCGCGGCTCCCAGCGCCAGGGCCACGCGAAGGCGGAGCGCCGATGCCCGCCGGAACAGCGCGGCGTCGACCGGCACTGCGATGTCCGCCAGGGCGCGTCGCTCGATGTCGGAGAGCGCCTGGGCCGTCTGGGTCGCCGTGGCCCTGGCCGGTCCGGGCTCGGTCGCGGCGCCGGACACCACCGCCGCCAGGAGGCGTTCCGCCTCGGGGCCGGCCAGCACGCCCGAGGGCCAGGCGCCGGCGGCGGAGGAGGGCGCGGCGGTGGGGACGGCTGGCGGCGCGGGGACCTCGCGGATGGTGAAGGCGGCGGGCGCCGGGCTCGGGGACAGCGCACCCGACCCCGCGGGCCCGGGGAGAGGCGTCGTCCGCGGTGCCGGACCGGGCGCGCCTGCCGCCGTCGCCCCCTCCGCGAGGGTCAGGACGGGCGGCGCGATGCGCGGCGGCTCGGGAAGGGAAGCGGCGACCGCCGGGCGAGGCGTCGGGCTCGCGGGAGCGGCCGCCGTCGGGGCCGGCGCCGGCACGCGGTGGAGGACCGGCGGCGTGGGCGAGGGCGCCGTGAAGCCGTGGACCGGCGTGGCGGCTGCCGCGGCCCCGGGCGCCACACCGCCGCCCCGCGCGGCGAGGATGCGCTCCACGGCCCAGGCGACCGGATCGGCCCGCCCGTCCCAGGCGACCACCTCGTCGGCCCCGGCGCGCTGCAGCCCGCCGATCTCCGCCAGCCGCTCCTGGCCCACCACCACCACCACCGAGATGGCGTCGCCGCACAGGCTGCGGAGGTCGCGGACCACCGGGAGCCATTCCGGCCCGGCGTACTCCAGCACCAGCAGGCCCCCGGTCTCCGCACAGTAGGTGAAGGCCTCGCGCGGATCGGCCGCCACGCGCGGCTCGGCGCCGGCGCGCGATTTCACTGCTGGCGAGATCGCGGCCACGAAGCGCCGCGTTCCTGCGAGGACCGAATCGACCAATGTGTCTCCAAGGGCCGCCATGCGCAGCTTACCCCATGCTGCAACCGTGCCACGCATCGGCGCATGCGCCGCGTTCATGGCACGCGTCCGGGGCCGGTGTGCGACCTCGGCGCACGTGCCTCCCCGGGGCGATCCGCCGGCGCAACCTGTTGACATGGCGACCGGGCCTGTCCTACGAATGAGCCTTCCATCCCCGGCGCCGCAGCATCCCCCCCCAGAGTCCCGCCGGACCCCGAGTCAACCGCGCGACCTCCACCCCGTCGCCGCGACCCCCCCGAGACGCACCATGCCCGCTGCCGCCCCCTCCGCCGCCCCCTCGAGCATCACCGACCTGAAGCACATGAAGGTGGCCGAGCTGGCCGAGCTCGCGCGCGGCCTCCAGGTCGAGGCCGCCGGCGCGATGAAGAAGCAGGACCTGATCTTCGCCATCCTCCAGGCCCAGTCCAAGGTGGCCGAGGAGAAGAAGGAGGAGATGGAGGTCGGGGGCGAGGGGACGCTGGAGGTGCTGCCCGACGGCTTCGGCTTCCTGCGCAGCCCGGACTTCAGCTACCTGCCGGGGCCCGACGACATCTACGTCTCCCCCTCGCAGATCCGCCGCTTCAACCTGCGGACCGGCGACTCGGTGCGAGGGACGGTGCGCCAGCCCAAGGACGGCGAGCGCTACTTCGCGCTGCTGAAGGTGGACGAGATCAACGGCGGCCCGCCGGAGGAGAACCAGAGCAAGGTCCTCTTCGACAACCTCACGCCCCTCTACCCCACCTCGCGGCTGCGGCTCGAGCACGATCCCGCCGAGATGACCACCCGGGTGGTCGACCTCTTCTCGCCCATCGGCAAGGGACAGCGCTGCCTCATCGTCTCGCCGCCGCGCGCCGGGAAGACCGTCCTGCTGCAGAACATGGCCCACGCCATCACCGCCAACCACCCCGAGGTGACCCTGATCGTGCTGCTCATCGACGAGCGGCCCGAGGAGGTCACCGACATGGAGCGGACGGTGAAGGGCGAGGTGGTGGCCTCCACCTTCGACGAGCCGGCCACGCGGCACGTGCAGGTGGCCGAGATGGTCATCGAGAAGGCGCGGCGCCTGGTGGAGCACAAGCGCGACGTCGTCATCCTGCTCGACTCCATCACCCGCCTGGCCCGGGCCTACAACTCGGTGGTCCCGCCCTCGGGCAAGATCCTCTCCGGCGGCGTGGACTCGAACGCCCTCCACAAGCCCAAGCGCTTCTTCGGGGCGGCGCGCAACATCGAGGAGGGCGGCTCGCTGACCATCATCGGCACGGCGCTCATCGACACCGGCAGCCGCATGGACGAGGTGATCTTCGAGGAGTTCAAGGGCACCGGGAACTCGGAGATCGTCCTCGACCGCAAGCTGATGGAGAAGCGCATCTTCCCCTGCATGGACATCGGGAAGAGCGGCACGCGCAAGGAGGAGCTGCTGCTCCCCCCCGACTGGCTCTCCAAGATCTACATCCTGCGCCAGACCATCCTGAACGGCCTGGACAACGTCGAGGCGATGAAGTTCATCCTCGACAAGTTCCGCCAGGTGAAGAACCACGAGGAGTTCTTCAAGATGATGGTGGGCGGCGGGAAGTAGGCCCGGGCCCGGCCCGCGCCCCGCCCGCAGGAGCGGGATCGCTTGACGGCAAGCCCCGGAAGAGACTAGATCCCGCGGCTCCGCCCGGACCACGGCGCACGGAAGCGCGGTGCAAGCGGCGGCCGGAAGGGAATCCCATGAAGGCAGCCATCCACCCCGAGTACAAGGCCGCCCGGGTCGTCTGCGCCTGCGGCGCCGTCATCGAGACGCGCTCCACCCGAGGCGACTTCCACATCGAGATCTGCTCCAGCTGCCACCCCTTCTTCACCGGCAAGCAGAAGCTGATGGACACCGCCGGGCGCATCGAGCGCTTCAAGACCCGCTACGCCGCCGCCCCCGCGGCCGCTCCCGCGCCCCGCAAGGCCGAGGCGCCGGCCCCGGCGCCCCGCAAGGCCGAGGCCCCCAAGGAGAACCGGGCCGCCAAGCGCGCCAAGGCCAACGCCGGCAAGCCCCGGCCCGAGCCGAAGCCCGCCGAGGGCAAGGGCGAGACGCCGGACGCCTGACCGCCGCCCATGGACCGGGTCGCGCGGCAGGGGCTCGTCGAGATCCTCGTCGCGGCCCTGCTCCTGTGCGCCTGCCCGGAGGAGCGCGCCGGTACCCGGCGCCAGGTGCCCGCCGGCCGCGTCCCCCCGGCGGTCCCGGTGGAGGCCCCGCCCGCTCCGCCTCCGGGCCAGGCGCCCGCCCCGGCGCCGGCCGCGCCCGCGCCGCCGGCGCCTCCGCCCTCCCGCTGAGGCCGGTGCCGCCCCGGCGCCCCCGCGCCGGGCTATCATCCCCCCGTGGTCTCCCGCGTCCTCATCGTCGACGACGAGCGCTCCAACCTGGACTCGCTGGAGCGCATCTTCGCCCGGGAGGGCTGGTCGGTCCTCACCGCCGAGAGCGGGCCGCGGGCGCTCGAGATCCTGCGGCGCGAGCGGGTGGCGGTGCTGGTGACCGATCTCATGATGCCGGGCATGAGCGGCGAGGAGTTGCTGCGCGCCGCGCGGGCGGTCTCGCCCGACACCGAGGTGGTGCTGATGACCGCCTACGGGACGGTGGAGACGGCGGTCTCGGCCATGAAGGAGGGCGCCTACGACTTCATCACCAAGCCGGTGCGGCGCCACGTGATCGTCAAGTCGGTGCGCCAGGCGCTGGAGCGGGCCTCGCTGGTGGCCGAGAACCGGTCCCTCAAGGCGCAGCTGGCGACGCTGGGTGTGGGCGGGCTCATCGGCAACGCCCCGGCCTTCCGGGCGGCGCTCGACGCGCTCCGCCAGGCGGCGCCGACCTCGGCCACGGTCCTGCTGACCGGCGAGAGCGGCACCGGCAAGGAGCTGGCGGCGCGGATGCTCCACGACCTCTCCCCGCGCGCCGCCGGGCCCTTCGTCCCCATCCACTGCGCGGCCATCCCCGAGACCATCCTGGAGTCGGAGCTCTTCGGCTACGAGAAGGGGGCCTTCACCGGGGCCGCGGGGCGCAAGGAGGGGCGCTTCGAGCGCGCCCACGGCGGCACGCTCTTCCTCGACGAGGTGGGCGAGATGTCGCCGGCGGTGCAGGTGAAGCTGCTCCGGGTCCTGCAGGACGGCGTGGTGGAGCGGCTCGGCGGGACGCAGCCGGTGCAGGTGGACGTGCGCATCGTGGCGGCGTCCAACAAGGACCTGGCCGCGGAGGTCCGGGCCGGCCGCTTCCGCGAGGACCTCTTCTACCGGCTCGACGTGGTGGCGGTGCGCCTGCCCCCGCTGCGGGACCGGCGCGAGGACGTGCCCGTGCTGGCGAGCGCCTTCCTGAAGCGGCTCGCCGAGAAGCACGGGAAGGCGATCCGGGGCTTCACCCCCGCGGCGCTGGCGGCCCTCGAGGCCTTCGAGTGGCCGGGCAACGTGCGGGAGCTCGAGCACGCCGTGGAGCGCGCCGTGGTCCTGTGCCGCGGCGAGACCCTGGACGTCGGCGACCTGCCGGAGGCCGCCCGCCGCGAGGCGCCCGAGAAGCCGCCGGCCGCGGCGGCCGGGGCCATCTCCATTCCCGTGGGAACGCCCATGGAGGAGGTCGAGCGGATGGTGATCCGCGAGACCCTGCGCCACACCCGCGGCGACAAGAACCTGGCGGCGCGGATCCTCGGGATCGCCGCGCGGACCATCTACCGCAAGCTCGATCGCGACGACGAGGGGCGTCTCGTCGGCCCCGACGGCGAGGACTGAGCACCTCGGCCTGCCATTCTGGCACCCGGGAAGGCCGGCCGGGGCTTCGTTTGCCATATTGGCAGCCGATGCTCCCGCAGGGCCAGGCGGGAGCGCGCGGCGAGGGATTCTTCCCGTGGTGGCGCGACCTTGTGGGGTTGCTCCCAGGCATCCCATGGCATATCGGTTGCTCCTGCATTTTCCCCCTGGGGGTAGCTGCACCCGATGCTCGACGTCTTCTTCCGAAAGTACGCCTGGATCGCCCACGGCCTGCTGGTGGCGGCCGCGGCCTGGCTCTCCGCACGCACGGTGAACACGGTCCTGGCGGCCTCGATCCGCCCCCGGCCGCAGGTGGATCTCTCCACGCTGCCGACCTCGGCGCCGGCGCCGGCCGCCGCGCGGCTCGAGGTGGAGCGGCTCTACCCGCTCCTCAACCTGAAGCCGCCCCAGCCGGCGGAGGTGGCGGCGGTCGAGGCCGCCCCGCCGGCGCCCAAGAACTGCTCCGACGTGCGGGCGGCGCCGGTGAGGACCCAGCTCCGCGCCCAGCTCGTCGCCGGCGTGGTGGCGGAGCGGCCCGAGTGGTCCATCGCCTCGATCGCCGACCTGGCGACGCGGGAGACGCGCATCTACGGCATCGGCGACCGCTTCCAGGGGGCGACCCTGCTGGCGGTGGAGAAGATGCGAGACCCGCGCGACGCCACCGGCGCCGGCTTCCGGGTGGTGGCGGTGGTCTGCAACGCGGGCCAGAAGGAGTACATCGACTTCGACCAGTCCGAGACCGCCCCGGCGGCGGTCGGATACGCCCCGCCCCGGCCCGGCGTCGAGGAGGGCCCGGCATCCGACGGGGCCTCGGGCGTGCGGAAGCTGGCCGACAACCAGTACGAGATCCCGAAGCGGGTCATCGACCAGAGCCTCTCCAACCTCAACACGATCGCCACCCAGGCCCGCATCGTGCCCAGCTTCAAGAACGGCGTCGCCAACGGCTTCAAGCTGTTCTCCATCCAGCCGGGCTCGCTCTACTCCTCCATCGGCATCGAGAACGGCGACGTCATCCAGCGCATCAACGGCTACGAGATCAACTCGCCCGACAAGGCGCTCGAGATCTACCAGAAGCTCCGCGAGGCCTCGCACGTCACCATCGACCTGGAGCGCAACGGCCACGTGATCCGGAAGGACTACAACATCAGCGGGCCGTGACCCGGGCCCGGAAGACCCCCCATGCGCCACCTCCTCGCCGCCTCCCTGCTCGCACCGTCGCTGGCCCTCGCGCAGGCGCCCTACCGCCCGCCGGTCGTGAGCCCGGTGCCCGGGACACCCGGGATCCCGGCTCCGGCGCGCCCCTCCGGCGCCCGCGCGCCCGCGCCGGCGCCCACCTCGCCGGTGGTTCCCGGG
>DATIFE010000043.1:0-29821 GCA_035455425.1 Anaeromyxobacteraceae bacterium
GCCCTCCCGGAGCACGTCTGCGCCAGACTAGGACGGCGGCGCGCCCCCTTCAACGAGGAAAAGCGCCGCGGCGGTCAGAAGGCGCCGCCGGCCCACTCGGCCCGGGCGCGGGCCGCGGCTGCCGCCGCGCCGGCGTCGAGCCGCTCGAAGCCGAAGGATCGCGAGAGGCCCTCCGGAGGGAGCCGCGAGCCCCCGGCCATGGCGGCCCGCAGCGCCGCCCCGGCCGCGGCCGAGCGCCACCAGGCCGGGTCCCCCAGGCGCTCCAGGAACGCCTCGGCCTGGGCCGAGAGGAGCATCGAGGCCACCGCGTCGGCCGAGCGGAGCAGCGGGTCGGGCTCGGCGGCGAAGAGGGCCGCCTCGTCCGCCTCCACCGGGTGGGCGAAGGCCCGCTGGCACAGGGCCTGCGCCACCCCGGGCCCGGCGGCCTTCCCGCCGGCGCGGGAGAGCTCGAGCAGGAGGCGCGCCGCCGCCTCGCGCAGCGCGTGCAGGCGCCGGGCGGCGGCGGCCCGCACCACCGGCGCGAGGCTGTGCCCGGAGAGCCCGGACTGCTCCGCGAGCCAGAGGGGATTCCCGGCCAGCTCCGCGAAGAGGCCGCCCCAGGCGTCGGCGGTGACGCCGCCGAGGACGCGGAACTCGAGCACCGGGCTCCGCGCCTCGGCGTAGGCGGCCGCGCCTCCCAGGGTGCGCAGGAGCCCGCGCGCCTCGGCCACGCCGCCGGCGGCCGAGCACGAGACGCGGATGCTCCCCGGGACCCGCACCGGGAGGAGCAGCGGGCGCGGGTCCTTCCCCGGCCGCGCCTCGAGGTCGAGCACCACCCCCGGCCGCGCCGCCAGGTCGATGCCGAGCCCGCGGAGCGTCGCCAGGGCGCGGGGGGCGGCCTCGCCCGCCGGGAAGGCGCGCGGCTCCTGGGCCAGCGCGAAGAGCCGCGGGAGGTCGCGGCCGCGCAGCTGGTCGAGCGGGATCCCGAGCTCGGCCCGGGCCAGCGCCTCCATCAGGGCGCGGTAGGGGGCCTCGGTGGCCGAGAGGACCTCCTCGGCGCGCGCCGAGAGCGCCGCCAGCGTCTCCCCCCGGAGCGAGGCGGCGAGCTCCAGGGCTCCCCCGGCGCCGAGGCCCCGGGCCGACGCGTCGAGCGCGCGCCGGTGGGCCTCGGCCAGCGGGAGCTGCCGGCCCTCGGCCAGCGCCAGCGCCCTCTCGATCCGGGCCCGCCGGCTCCCGTCGGCCTCCTGGGCCAGGAGCGCGCTGGCCTTCCGGACCGGGATCTCGCGCCCCTCCCACGGGAAGGTGGCGCCGGCCCGCGCCGCCGCCAGCCGCTCGCCGGTGGCGGCCGTGTCCCGCCCGAGCCGCTCGCCGACCAGGAAGGCCCGGAGGAGATCCAGGGCGCGCCGCTCGTCGCCCGCGGCCCGGGCCCCCGCCTCGCGCACGGCCGCCAGCGACTCGGGAGCCAGGAGCCGCTCGCGCCCCGCCAGGGCGCTGGCGGGGTCGCCGGCCTCGCCGGCGGTCCAGGAGCGCCACAGGATCTCCCCCTGCGCCGCCAGCAGCGCCTCCACGTCGGCGCGGATGGCGATCAGCGGATCGGGCGGCGGGGGCGGCGGGGGCGCCGGGTCCGGCGCCGGCAGGGGCCTCTGGTGGGCGCAGGCGGCGCAGGCGGCGCAGAGCAGGGCGATGGCGAGCGGGGTTCGCAAGGCGCGCCATGGTAGACGACCGGCGGGGTTTCCGGAAACGGTGCGCCGGGGCCGAAGGCGGCTATCCTCGCGGCATGGACCTGCGGGAAGCGGCGCGGGCGCGGGCCCGGCTGGCGGCGGCGGTCCGCGGGCACCTCGGGGCCCGGGGCTGGCTGGAGGTGGAGACGCCGTGCCTGGTGCCGTCGCCCGGGATGGAGCCGCACGTCGCCGCCTTCGAGACCCGCTTCCTGCCGGAGGGGGGCGGGCCGGGCCAGCCGCTCTGGCTCCACACCAGCCCCGAGTACGCCATGAAGCGCCTCCTGGCGAGGGGCCTGCCGCGCATCTTCCAGCTGGCCCGGGTCTTCCGCAACGGAGAGCTCGGGGCGCACCACAACCCCGAGTTCACCATGCTGGAGCTCTACCGGGCCGGGACCGACTACCGGGGCATCATGGAGGACCTGGAGGCGCTGGTGGGCGGCTGCGCCCTGGAGCTCTGCGCCGGGCACGGGGTGTGCGGGCCCGCCGGCGCCCTCGACCTCTCGCCTCCCTTCGAGCGCCTGTCGGTGGCCGAGGTATTCCGGGCCCGCGCCGGGGTGGACCTGGCGGCCTGCCAGGGGCGGGCCGAGAGGCTCGCCGAGGCGGCGCGCGCGGCCGGGCTCGACCCGGGCCGCCCCGGCGACTCCTTCGACGACCTCTTCTTCCGCATCTTCCTGGAGCGCATCGAGCCGGGGCTCGGGGCCGCCCGGCCGGTCTACCTGGTGGACTGGCCGGCGCCGCTGGCGGCGCTGGCCCGGCTCAAGCCCGGCGATCCGCTCGTCGCCGAGCGCTTCGAGCTCTACGCCGGCGGGCTCGAGCTGGCCAACGGCTTCTCCGAGCTCACCGACGCCGCCGAGCAGCGGCGGCGCCTGCTCTCCGAGCGGGAGGAGCGCCGCCGGCTGGGGCGGCCGCTCCACCCCGTGGACGAGCGCTTCCTCGAGGACCTCTCGCGGATGCCGGCCGCCGGCGGCGTGGCGCTGGGCTTCGACCGGCTGCTGATGCTGCTGGCCGGGGCCCGGACCATCGAGGAGGTGCTGCTCTTCCCGGCCGCCGGGCTGCTGGCGCCGGGGGGGACGAGCTGATCCCGGCGCGCCCTCAGGGGAGCCGCAACACGAAGCACTTGAGGTAGCGCGTCTCGGGGACGCCCAGCAGCACCGGGTGGTCCCGCGCCGCGCCCCGCCGCTCCAGCACCTGCGCCGGCCGCCCGGCGTCGCGGGCGGCGTCGAGGAGGATCTCCTCCAGCATCGCCTCGGGGACGTGGTAGCTGCAGGAGCAGGAGATCAGGATCCCGCCGGGCTTGAGCACGTGCATGGCCCGCAGGTTCACCTCCTTGTACCCGCGGCGCGCCGCCGGGACCGAGGCCTTGTTCTTGGCGAAGGCCGGCGGGTCGAGCACCACCAGGTCGTAGGCCGGCTCCTTCTCGGCCTCGTCGCGGAGGAAGTCGAAGGCGTTCTGCTCCACCACCTCCAGGTTGGCGGCGCCGGAGAGCCCGGCGTTCTCCCGCGCCTGGAGCGCCGCCGGGGCCTGCATCTCGACCGCGGTGACGCGCTCGGCGCCCCGGGCGAGCTGGAGGGCGAAGCCCCCGGCGTAGCTGAAGCAGTCGAGGCAGCGCCCGCGGGCGTACTCGCCGGCCCGCAGGCGGTTCTCGCGCTGGTCGAGGAAGGCCCCGGTCTTCTGGCCCCCCAGCAGGTCGAGGCGCATCCGCGCCTCCCCCTCGCGGTACTCCACCGGCCCGGGGTCGCCGCCGCGCAGCATCCCCTTCACCTGCGGCAGCCCCTCGAGCTCGCGCACCCTCACGTCGTTCCGCTCCACCACAGCCCGGAGCCCCAGCGCGCTCGCCAGCAGGTCGGCGAGGAGCTCCTTGCGCCGGTCGGTGGCGGGGATGAGCGTCTGCACCACCGCCACCTCCCCGTACCGGTCGGCCACCAGGCCCGGGAGCAGGTCGGCCTCCCCGTGCACCACGCGCATGGCGGGCGGGTCGCCTGCGCCCCCGAAGGCGCGCCGGCGGAGCTCCAGCGCGCCGGCGATGCGGGCCGCGAGGAAGGCCTCGTCCACCGGCTCCTCGTCCCGCGTCACCACCCGCAGCGCGATCTGCGAGCGCGCCGACCAGAACGCCTTGGCGAGGAAGCGGCGCCGGCCGTCCACCACCGCCACCACCTCGCCGGCGGCCAGCTCCGCCGGCGCCCGCTCCACGTCGGAGCGGTAGACCCAGAGGTGCCCGCCGGCGAGGCGCTCGGCGCCGCGCCGGGTGATGGAGACCGTGGGTTCCATCGCCTACAGCACCACCGCTTCCCGGAAGGCGGGCCGGCCGTCCTTCTCCTGCAGCCGGCAGGCCGCGACCCGGGGATCGTGCCCGAAGAAGAGGATGCCGTCGTCCTCCAGCGCCTCGGCCAGGAGCACCTTCTTCTCCTCGATGGTGGTGAGCGGCCGGAGGTCGAAGGCCGTTCCCCAGGCGACCCGCAGGTGGGCGGCGGTGGGGATGACGTCGGCGCAGCAGGTCAGGTGGGTGCCCCGGCCGTGGAGGCGGGGCAGCTGCTGGGCGGTGGTGTGGCCCTCGGAGACGATGACCTCGAGCCCGGGGAAGAGCTCCACCTCGCCGTCCACCAGGTGGAGCTGGCTCGAGTGGGTGAGCAGCTCGAAGGCCTCCGGTCGGAAGGCGGCGCGGTCGTGCTCGGTGGGCGCCTGGGCCCACAGCCAGGCGCGCCGCTGGACGTGGACGGTGGCGCGGGGGAAGGCGATCTCGGGGCGGCCCCCGGGCCCGGGCCGCGCCGTGCCGCCGGCGTGCTCGAAGTGGAGGTGGGTGAGCACCACGTCGGTGATGTCGGCGCGGGACAGGCCGTGCGCCGCCAGCCCGGCCTCCAGGCCGCCCCCGCTCCGGTCCACGCCGTAGCGCGTCCCCCAGGCCGGGTCCCAGCCCTCGCCGATGCCGTCGTCCACCAGGACGCGCCGGCCGCTCTCCTCGTCCACCGCCAGCAGGCAGCGGACGGCGAGCCGGACCCGGTTCCGGTCGTCGGGCGCCGCGTGTCTCACCCACAGGGGCCGGGGGACGATGCCGAAGAGCGACCCGCCGTCGAGGGCGAAGGTGCCGTCCTGGATGGCGGCGATCCGCCAGCGGCCGAGCTGCAGCATGGCCGGACACTAGCACCGCCCCCGCCCCGGGCGCAGGGCGTCCGTGCCCCGGCCGGCTGCCGGCCCCCGCGCCGCCGGCCCCCGCCCGGAGGGCGGGATGCGGATGCCGGAATGGCGCAAACGGTCGCTCCGGCCGACGGTCGAATCGGGCAAACGACGCAGGTGGCCCGGAAGGGCCCTGTCGCCGCCACCCCAGCCGGCCCACCTTGTACCCGGCAACCGGGACACCAGGGGGCCTGGAGGTTCGAGATGCTCCGGATCACGCGGGCCGTTTCCCAGGTGCGCTCGTTCGCCGAGTCGAGGGGGGCCTGGCCCTGTCGCCAGCTCGACGGCCGGCTCGCGCTCGGGTTCCGCGGCGAGGCCTGCCGCGGCGTCGGGATCGGCTGGGACGAGTTCGAGGTCAACTTCTGCGCCGGCCGCTGCGTCCTGGTCTGGGACGACGCCCCCGGCTCGACGCGCGCCTGGGTGCGGAGCGAGAGCGAGGCGCGCCGGGCCATCGCCGAGGAGGCCGGCCGGGGCAGGCCGGCCCTGCCGCAGCCGGCTCCTCCGCCGGCCTGACGCGCGCGCCCGGCAGCCGCCGCCAGGGGGTCGCGGGGCGGCGCGGCGGGATCGGCGGCAGGCGATTACACGGGTGCGATGCCCCGGCTGCTCGTCGCGCGCCTCGACCCCGGTCCGCCGGAGCGCTGCCTGCGCACCGCTCGCGCCCTGCTCTCGCGCCAGGGCGGGGAGCCGGTGCTGCTCCTCGCCCCGCTCGCCGGCGAGGCGGTCCTGCTGGGGCGCCACCAGCGGGCGGCGTCGGCGCTGCGGCTCCCGGCGGCGCGGGAACGGGGCCTGCCGGTGGCCCGGCGGCTGGGCGGCGGGCGCGCGCTCCTCGCCGGCGAGGGGGCGCTGCTGGTCCTGGCCGCGGCACCGCCCGGCGCCTCCCTCTTCCCCGGCCCCTTCGCGGCGGACAAGGTGCTGAACCGCTACGTCCGCGGCCTGCTCGCGGGCCTGCGGGCCTCGGGCGCGCGCGCCGCCGCCTGGCTCGGGCGCGACGTGGTCTCGTCCGACGGGCGGCGGGTGGCGGTGGTCTCGCAGGAGGGGACGGAGGCCGGCGGCACCGCCCTGGAGGCGCTGGTGGCCGTGTCGCGGGACCTGGCTCTCCCGGAGGGCCTGGGCGGGTACCCGGCGCACGGAGACCCGCGGGCCGCCGGCCCGCCGGCGGCGACCCTCTCCGCTCTCGCCGGCCGCGCCGTCGCGGCCGGGGAGGTGGCCGAGGCGGTGGCGCGCGGGTACGCCGCCGCCTCCGGGCTCGAGGCGGTCGCCTGGGAGGGAGCGCTCCCCGAGGCGCCGCCCCTCGCCGCCGAGGAGGACGAGGCGGGCCTGGCCCGGTCGGGCCCGGCCGAGATCCCCATCGGCTTCGCCGAGGCGCTGGTGCGGGGCGCCGGGGGGCGGGTCCTGGAGGCGCGGCTGCGCGGCGACTTCATGGCCCCGGCCTTCGCCCGGGAGGCGCTGGAGCGGAGCCTGGCCGGCTGCCCGCTGGCCTTCGAGGAGGTGGGGCGCCGGGTGGACGCCGCCTTCCGCGCGCCGGGCGCCTTCGTCCACGGCCTGCGCGACCTCCGCGTCCTGGCCGAGGCGGTGCTGGCGGCCGGCGGCGCCGGTTGACGGCGCGGGGCTCCGGCGGTACTCGGAGCGTCCCGTGCGCACCACCCACCGCCCGCTCACCGTCGCGGCGCTGCTCCTCGGCCTCTTCATGGCCGCCATGGAGATGACGGTGGTCTCCACCGCCATGCCGACGGCGGTGGGCGACCTGGGGGGCATCCACCTCTACGCCTGGGCCTTCGCCGCCTACATGCTGACCGCCACGGTCACGGTGCCCATCTACGGCAAGCTGGCCGACCTGCGCGGCCGCAAGCCGGTGATGATCGCCGGCGTGGCCCTGTTCCTGGCGGGCTCCTTCGCCTGCGGCCACGCCCGGAACATGGAGCAGCTCATCGCCTTCCGGGCGGTGCAGGGGCTCGGGGCCGGGGCCATCCAGCCCATGGCGCTCACCATCGTGGGCGACCTCTTCGACGTCCACCAGCGCGCCCGGATGCAGGGGCTCTTCGGGGCGGTGTGGGGCGTCGCCGGGCTGGTCGGGCCGCTCCTCGGCGGCGCCATCGTCCGGTGGCTCTCCTGGCGCTGGGTCTTCTACGTCAACGTCCCGCCGGGCCTGGCCTGCGCCGCCATCCTCTGGCTCGGGTACCACGAGCGGGTGGAGCGGCACGAGCACCGGCTCGACGTCCTCGGGGCGGCGCTGCTCTCGGCGGCGGTGGTGCTGGTCCTGGTCGCCACCCGGGCGCGCGACCTGCTCCTCTGGGCGGCCCCGGCGGCGGCCCTGGCGCTGGCCCTGTTCCTGGCCGTGGAGCGGCGCGCCCGGGAGCCGCTGCTGCCGCTCGAGCTCTTCGCGCAGCCGGTGATCGCCAGCGCCTCCGCGGTGGGGGCGCTGGTGGGGGCGGCGATGATCACCACCGTGACCTTCGTCCCGCTCCACGTCCAGAGCGTCCTGGGCGGGAGCCCCACCGACGCCGGCAGCGCCATCGCGCCCATGGCCATCGGCTGGCCGGTGGCCAGCGCCCTCTCCGGGCGCCTGCTGCCGCGCGTCGGCTACCGGGTGCTGGTGCGCGGCGGGCTCCTCCTCTCGCTGGCCGCGGCGCTGGGCCTGGCGCTGCTGCTCGGGCCGGGCACCGGCCTCATGGCCCCGCGCCTGCTCACCGCCCTCTACGGCGTGGGCCTGGGGCTGGCCAACACGCCGCTGGTGATCGCCGTCCAGACGAGCGTGCCCTGGAACCGCCGCGGGATCGCCACCGCCAGCACCATGTTCTTCCGCACCATCGGCGGGACCCTGGCGGTGGGGATCCTGGGCGGCGTGCTGGCCGCCTCGCTGCAGGGCGGCGCCACGGCCCAGCAGGTGGAGCAGCTGCTCGGCCCGGAGCGCAGCCTGCTGCCCCCGGCCCTGCTCGGGGCGCTCTCCGGGGCCCTGCAGCGCGGCCTGGGGCGGGTCTTCTGGGCCTCGGCGGGCATCGCCCTGGCCGCCTTCCTCGCCGGCCTCCTCTTCCCCGCGCTGCGCGTGGCCCCGCGCGCCGCGCCGGCCCCGGCGGCCGATCCCCCGGCCGCCTGACCGCGGCGAGGGCACGCGGTCCGTGCGGAACGGCCGTTTCCGCGGTATGAAAAGGGTCGACCCTCGAGCGCGGGCGAGGCACGGCCCGGAAAGGGAAAAGACATGTCACCAAGGAATCCCGGCGCCCTGAAGCGCCAGAAGGAGCTGGCGCGGCTGGAGAAGCAGCGCGAGAAGCAGGCCGAGCGCGAGCAGCGGCGAAAGGAGAAGAAGGAGCGCCCGCCGGGGGAGTCGGGCGTCGACCCGGACATCGCCGGCATCGTCCCGGGCCCGCAGCCGAGGCCCGAGGAGGAGGCGTAGCTCCCTAGACCGCCCTCGCGGCGGCCGCGAAGCCCCGCTCCAGGTCCTCGACCAGGTCCTCGGCGCTCTCGATGCCGACCGAGGCGCGGATGAGCCCGTCCGAGATCCCCAGCCTCCGGCGTGTCTCGGGGGGCACGCTGGCGTGGGTCATGATGGCCGGGTGCTCGATGAGGCTCTCCACGCCCCCGAGCGACTCGGCGCAGGCGAACACCCGCACCGCCCCCAGGAAGGCCCGCGCCGCCGGCAGCCCGCCGCGCAGGACGAAGGTCAGCATGCCGCCGGGGCCGCTCATCTGCCGGGCGGCGAGCGCGTGCTGCGGGTGCGAGGGGAGCCCGGGGTAGGTGACCCGCTCCACCTGCGGGTGGCCCTCGAGGTGCCGGGCCAGCCGGAGGGCGTTCTGCGCGTGCCGCTCCATCCGCACCGGGAGCGTCTTCAGGCCGCGCAGGACCAGGAAGGCGTCCATGGGCCCGGGCACGGCCCCGACGGCGTTTTGCAGGAAGCGCAGCCGCGCCGCCAGATCCTCGTCGGAGGTGAGCACCGCGCCGCCCACCACGTCGGAGTGCCCGTTCAGGTACTTGGTGGTGGAGTGGACCACGGTGTCGATGCCGTGCTCCAGCGGGCGCTGGAAGAAGGGGGTGGCGAAGGTGTTGTCCACCACCGTGCGGGCGCCGCGGGCCCGGGCGATGCGCGCCACCGCGGCCAGGTCCACGATCTTCATCATGGGGTTGGTCGGGCTCTCGATCCACAGCAGCCGCGTCTCGGGGCGCATGGCGGCCTCGACGTTCGCCGGGTCGCTCATGTCCACGGCGTCGAAGGCCAGCCCGTGGCGCCGGTAGACCTTGTCGAAGAGGCGGAAGGTGCCGCCGTAGAGGTCGTCGGAGTGGAGCACGTGGTCGCCGGCCTGGAGGGCGTGGAGCACGGCGTCGGTCGCCGCCAGGCCCGAGCCGAAGGCCAGCCCGTGCCGGGCTCCCTCCAGCGCCGCCAGGCACCCCTCCAGCGCGTCGCGGGTGGGGTTCCGGGTGCGGGAGTACTCGAACCCCTTGTGCACCCCCGGGCCCGCCTGGACGTAGGTCGAGGTGAGGTACACCGGCGTCATGATGGCGCCGGTGGTGGGATCGGGAGCCTGCCCGGCGTGGATGGCCAGGGTCTCGAAGCGCGGCTTCTCGTCGGGCGCGGACATGGGCTACTTCATCCGGGCGCCGAGGAACTCGATGAGGTCGATCTTGGTGACCACCCCGGTCACCTTGTCGCCCTCCTTCACCACCGCCACGTTGTCGTCGTTGAAGATGGCGCGCAGCTTCGCCACCGGCGTGTCGAGGGCCACCAGGCCCTGGAGCGGCTGCACCAGCGCCTCGACCGTCTCGGAGAGCCGGTGCTTCCCCTCGATGAGGAAGTTCAGCAGGTCGTACTCGTGGATCATCCCCACCGCCCGCCCCTCGGCGTCCACCACCGGCATCTGCGAGACGTCGTGCTCCTTGAGGGCCTTGACCACCACCTCGACCTTGTCGGTCTTGCGGACGCAGAGGACCTTGCCGCGGCGCGGGCCGAGGACGTCTCCCACCGTGGCCTGGCCCAGGCCCTCGCCGCCCTCCAGCGGGAAGCCGTTGTCCCGCATCCACTCGTCGGAGAAGAACTTGGAGATGTAGGAGCGGCCGCCGTCGGGCAGGGGCACCACGATCACCTTCCCCGGGCCGAGCTCGCGCGCCACCTGCGCCGCCACGTGCACCGCGGCGCCGGAGCTGCCGCCAGCGAAGAGGCCCTCCTCGCGCGCCAGCCGGCGGGCCATGGCGAAGGACTGCCGGTCGTCCACCTGGCGCACGTCGTCCAGGACCTTGAGGTCCATGGCCCCGCACATCATGTCCTCGCCGATGCCCTCCACCTTGTAGACGTGCGGCTGCGAGAGCTTCCCGGTCTTGAACATCGAGTGGTAGACGGAGCCCACCGGGTCCACCCCCACGTTCTGGATCTTGGGGCTCTTCTCCTTGAAGTAGCGCCCGCAGCCGCTCATGGTGCCGCCGGTCCCCAGGCCGGCCACGAAGGCGTCGAGGCGGCCGCCGGTCTGCTCCCAGATCTCCGGCGCGGTGAGCCGGTAGTGGGCCTCGACGTTGTCCAGGGAGTGGTACTGGTTCACGTAGAAGCTGTTGGGCGTCTCGGCCGCGATGCGCTTGGCCACCGAGTAGTAGCTCTCGGGGGAGTCGGCGGGCACGTTGGTGGGCGTCACCACCACCTGGGCCCCGAAGGCCTTGAGCGTGTCCTGCTTCTCCTTGGACATCTTGTCCGGCATGGTGAAGATGCAGCGGTAGCCCTTGACCGCGGCGACGATGGCCAGGCCGACCCCGGTGTTGCCGCTGGTGTTCTCGACGATGGTGCCGCCCTTGCGCAGCAGGCCCGCCTGCTCGGCCTTCTCCACCATGTGGACCGCCATCCGGTCCTTGATGGAGCCGCCCGGGTTCAGGTACTCGAGCTTGACGAGTACGGTGGCGTCGCCCGGGCCCACCACCTTCCCGAGCTTCACCAGGGGCGTCCGCCCGATCGCCGAAAGGACGTTCTCGTGGTAGGGCATGCGCATCGCTCCGCGGGGCGAGGGGACGAGGACCCGCGCTTATAGGCGCCCCCTCCCGGGAGTGTCAACGCGAGGCGGAGACGGGCTTTCCGGTGACGGCGAGGGAGCGCAGGACGACCGAGGAGCGCGTGCGCGAGGCGGTGGCCCGGGCCACCGGGCGCGGCGACCTCGCCGGTGCGCCGGTGCGGCGCCTCGCCGGGCACGCCTCGATGCGGAGCTACTGGCGGGTGGGCACCTTCGCCCCGGGGCCTCCCTCCTCGCACGTCGTCATGGTGATGCCGCCGGATCCGAGGCCCGAGGAGGTCACCAAGGGGGGCGCGCCCGGGGTGGATCCCTTCGTCGACGTGCAGGGCTTCCTCCGGCGGCTCGGGGTCCGGGTCCCGGAGATCGTCGCCTTCTACCGGGACGACCCGGAGGGCGGCCTGATGGTCCTCGAGGACCTGGGCGACGAGACCCTGGAGGCGAGGCTCCTCTCCGGCGGCGCCGGGGGCCGCCCCGCCTCCTCGTGGGAGGGGCTCTACCGGATCGCCGTGGAGAACCTGGCCCGGCTGCGGGAGGCCGCCGCCCGGTCGCCCGAGCGCTGCGTCGCCCACACCCGGTCCTTCGACCTCGACCTGTACCGCTGGGAGCTGGACCACTTCCGCGAGTGGCTGCTGGAGGCCTGGAAGGGCGCGCGGCTCTCGCCGGCGGAGCGCGGGGTGGTGGACCGGGAGTTCGACCGGCTGGCCCGCCGGCTGGCCGCCGAGCCCCCGGGCTTCACCCACCGCGACTACCAGTCGCGGAACCTCATGGTCCTGCCGTCGGGCGAGCTGGCGGTCATCGACTTCCAGGACGCGCTGCTGGGCCCGGCCGCGTACGACCTGGTGGCGCTGCTCCGGGACAGCTACGTCGAGCTGCCCGACGACCTGGTCGAGCGCTCCCTCCTCCACTACCTCGCGAGCGGGGGAGGCGGAGCCGGCGTCCCCTACCCGGCCCTGCGCGAGGTCTTCGACCGGCTCACGGTGCAGCGCAAGCTCAAGGACGCGGGGCGCTTCGTCTACATCGACCGGGTGAAGGGCAACCCCGGATTCCTCCGCTCCATCCCCGCCTCGCTGCGCTACGTTCGCCAGGCCTTCGCCCGCCTGCCGGACCTGCGCGAGCTGCAGGAGGTGCTGGCCCGGCACGTGCCGGAGCTGGCGCCATAGCACGAGCGCGTCGCGCAGCGACGCGCGAGGCCTCTGGGTCCGCAGGCGGGGGCTACTCCGCCCCCACCCCCAGGTAGGTCCGGAGCTTCTCCTCCTCGAAGGCCGCCTGCGCCTCCTTCTCCTCGGAGAGCAGGGAGACGGCGATGCCCACCACGAAGGCGGCGGTCATGGAGACGATGGCCGGGTTCTTGAGCGGGATGATGCCCAGCGGCTTCCCGGCCGCGTCGAGGTGGCCGAGGATCTCGCCCCAGACGGTGGGGGAGAGGAAGATCATCACCACCGAGAGGGTGGCGCCGGTGACGATGGACCAGACCGCTCCCATGGTGGTGAAGCGCTTCCACACCACCGAGAGCAGCAGCGCCGGGAAGTTGGCGCTGGCGGCGATGGAGAAGGCGAGCCCCACCATGAAGGCCACGTTCTGGCCCTTGAAGAGGATGCCCAGGAGCACCGCGGCCACGCCGAAGACCACGGTGGCGGTCTTGGCCGCCCGGACCTGCTCCTCCTCGGTCGCCTTGCCCTTCTTGATCACGCTCACGTAGATGTCGTGGGAGTAGGCCGAGGCCCCGGCCAGCGTCAGGCCGGCCACCACCGCCAGGATGGTGGCGAAGGCCACCGCGGCGATGAAGCCCAGGAAGGGCGTTCCGGCGAGCAGCTCGGCCACCAGCGGCGCCGCCATGTTGCCGCCCTTGTCCACCCGGGAGATGAAGTCGCGGCCCACCAGCGCCGCCGCGCCGAAGCCGACGACCGGGATGATGAGGTAGAAGTAGCCGATGAGGCCGGTGGCGTAGAGCACCGACTTCCGCGCCGCCTTGGCGTCGGGGACGGTGTAGAAGCGCATCAGGATGTGGGGGAGGCCGAGGAGGCCGAACATCAGCGCCAGGCCCAGCGAGACCGCCTCCACCGGGCTCGAGACCAGCCCGCCCGGCTCCAGGGCCGCCTGGCCGTACTCCCGGACCACCGCGGCGTAGAGGTTGGTGGGATCGTAGCCGAACTTCGCCAGCACCAGCACGGTGAGCACGGAGACGCCGATGAGGAGCAGCACCGCCTTGATGATCTGGACCCAGGTGGTGGCCAGCATGCCGCCGAAGAGCACGTAGAGCAGCATCACCACGCCGACGATGAGCTCGGCGTACTCGTAGCGGATCCCGAACATCAGGTTGATGAGGGAGCCGGAGCCCACCATCTGGGCGATGGTGTAGAAGAGCACCGTGGCGATGCCGCCGAAGGCGGCGGCGATGCGCACCGGCGTCTGGCGCAGGCGGAAGGCCACCACGTCGGCGAAGGTGAACTTGCCCAGGTTCCGCAGCGGCTCGGCCACCAGGAACATGAGCGCCGGCCACCCCACCAGCCACCCGGTGGCGTAGATCATCCCGTCGTAGCCCTTGAGCGCCACCATGCCCGAGATGCCCAGGAACGAGGCGGCGCTCATGTAGTCGCCCGCCAGCGCCAGGCCGTTCTGGGCGGCCGAGACCGAGCGGCCGGCGGCGTAGTACTCGCTCGAGGTCTTGGTCCTGCGGGCGGCGAAGTAGGTGATGATGAGCGTCAGGACGACGATGGCGAAGAAGAAGCCGATGGAGGCGGCGGTGGGCCTGCCCAGCGACGTCTGCAGGGGGGCCGCTCCGGCGGCGAGAACCGGGATCATCGCGTGTGTCTCCGGGGAGGGGTGGGGCTAGCGCTCGAGCTGGCCCTTGAGCCGCTCGACCTCGGGGTCGTACTTCCGGTTGGCCCACCACACGTAGAAGCCGGTCAGGATCCAGGCGGCCACGATGGTGCCGATGCCGAGCGGGATGGCCAGGGTGGTCACCGCGCCGATCCGCTGGGAGACCAGCGGCCGGTCGGCGGCGATGAGGAGGATGTAGCCGTAGTAGGTGACGAAGAGCAGGGCCAGCAGGGCGATGCTCACCGTCCAGCGCTTCCGCACCAGCGCCTTGAAGTCGGGCGACTGGATGACCTCGTGCGCGGTCTTGCCGGCGCGGTCTGCGGGCCGAGTCACGCGAGCCACCTCCATGGGCGATCCCCTCCCTGGCGAAAGCCGACCCCATAGCAAGTCCGCGCAGGGGTGGGAAGCGCGCGATTTGACGCTCGGCCGTCAATTCGCGATTGCACGCCGTGCGCAAGGATTGCGGCAATCCATGCGCAGGGCCTGCGCCGCGCCCGGCCCCGGCGGCCGCTCCGCGCGCAACCATGGCGCCGGCCGCCGTGGTAGCGTGCCGGCCGATCGCAGGCCATGAAGCTCGCGCTCCTCGCCGACATCCACGCGAACCTCGAGGCGCTCGCCGCGTGCCTGGCCCACGCCGGGGAGCAGGGGGCGGAACGGCACGCCTTCCTCGGCGACCTGGTGGGCTACGGGGCCGACCCGGCGGCGGTGGTGGACCTGGTCCAGGCGCACGCCTCGCGGGGCGCCATCGTGGTGCGGGGAAACCACGACCAGGCCGCCCTGGAGGGCGAGTCCGAGACCATGAACCAGGCGGCCGAGCAGGCCATCGCCTGGACGCGGGCGCGCCTCTCCGATGGCCAGCGCGCCTTTCTCTCCGGCCTCCCGCTCCTGGCGCGGGAGGGGGACATGGTGTTCGTCCACGCCAGCGCCGACGCGCCCTCCCGGTGGATCTACGTGTCCGACCCGCTGCGCGCCGCCCACAGCCTCGAGGCCGCGGCCGGGGCGAGCTACGTCTTCTCGGGCCACGTCCACGAGCCGGTGCTCTACTTCACCGGCCAGGCCGCCCGGCCGGTGGCCTTCCGGCCGGTCCCGGGCGTCCCCATCCCGGTGAGCCCCCGCCGCCGCTGGCTGGCCATCGTCGGCGCGGCGGGGCAGCCGCGCGACGGGAACACGGCCGCCTGCTACGCCCTGCTGGACACCGAGCGCGCCACGCTCACCTTCCAGCGCGTCCCCTACGACTGGCAGGCGGCGGCGGCCAAGGTGCGGGCGGCGGGGCTCCCGGTGCGCCTGGCCCGCCGGCTCGCCCAGGGAGAGTGAATGGCGGGCGAGCTCCCCGTTCCCGGCGCGGTGATCGACGGCTTCCGGGTCGGGGAGCGCATCCACTCGGGCGGCATGGGGGTCATCTACCGGGTCAGCGGGCCCGACGCCGGCTTCCCCATGATCATGAAGATCCCGCGGCTCGGGCCGGGCGAGCCCGGGGAGGCCGTGGTCACCTTCGAGGTGGAGCGGATGGTGCTCCAGGCGCTGCGGGGGCCGCACGTCCCCCGGTTCGTCGCCGCCGGCGACCTCGCGGACCAGCCCTATCTGGTGATGGAATGGGTCGAGGGGCGCTCGCTCTCCGAGTGGGTGGGGAAGGGGCCGCTCGCCACCGGCGAGGTGGTGCGGCTCGGGTCGGCGCTGGCCACGGCGGTCCACGCCCTGCACCTGCAGGAGGCCATCCACCTCGACGTCAAGCCGTCGAACGTGATCCTCCGGCCCGGCGGGGAGGCGGTGCTCATCGACTTCGGCCTGGCGCACCACGGCCACTATCCCGACCTGCTGGCCGAGGAGTTCCGCCGGCCCATGGGGTCGGCGCCCTACATCTCGCCGGAGCAGGTGGTGGGCATCCGCAACGACCCGCGCAGCGACGTCTTCTCGCTGGGGGCGGTGCTGTACGAGCTGGCCACCGGCGAGATGCCCTACGGCGCCCCCATGACGCCCTCCGGCCTGCGTTCGCGGCTGTGGCGCGACCCGCTCCCGCCCCGGGCCCTGGTCCCCTCGGTCCCCGAGTGGCTGCAGGAGATCGTCCTGCACTGCCTGGAGGCCGACCCCGACGAGCGCTACGCCTCGGCGGCCCAGGTGGCATTCGACCTCGGCCATCCGGACCAGGTCGCGCTGACGGACCGGGGGCGGCGCCGGCGCCGCACCGGACTGGGCGCCCGGCTCCTCCGCCGGGTCCGCGCCGCCGGCTACGAGCACCGCTCCCTCCTCCGCCCCGGCGCCCGCGTCGCCGCCGCGCCCATCGTGCTGGCGGCCATCGCCACCCAGCACACCAACGAGGCGCGCAACGAGGCGCTCCGCGCCGCGGTGCGGAAGCTGGTGGCGCCGGGCGAGCAGACGCGGCTCGCCTGCGTCACGGTGATCCGCCCCGCCACCGAGCTGGTGGCCGCGGACCGGGACAAGGCCGCCACCAGCCAGCGCATCAAGCACCTGGTGCTGCTGCGCCACTGGGCCGAGAGCCTGAAGCTGCCCCCGGGACAGGTCTCCTACCACGTCATCGAGGCGAGCGACCCGGCGGCGGCGCTGCTGGAGTACGCGCGCCAGAACCAGGTGGACCACCTGGTGATCGGCGCGCCCCCGCGCGACGTGACGCTGGGGGGGCTCCTGGGCACCGTCTCCACCAAGGTGTCGGCCGACGCGCCCTGCACCGTGACGGTGGTGCGGGCCCGCTCCTGACGCCCCCGGGAAGACGAAAGCCCCCTGCGCCGGGAGGCGCAGGGGGCGGGACGTCCCGGAGGACGGTCTCAGGCGGCGTCGTGGTGGATCGAGCCCTTCGTGTCGGTCTCGTGCATGAAGAGCGTGCCGATGACGAAGGTCATCACCGCGACGGCGATGGGGTACCACAGGCCGTAGTAGATGTCGCCCTTGGCCGCCACCAGCGCGAAGGCGATGGTGGGCAGGAAGCCGCCGAACCACCCGTTGCCGATGTGGTAGGGCAGCGACATCGAGGTGTAGCGGATCCGGGCCGGGAAGAGCTCCACCAGCCAGGCGCCGATGGGCGCGTACACCATGGTCACGTAGATCACCAGGATGGTGAGCAGCAGGATCACCATGGGCTTGTTCATCTGGTTGGGATCGGCCTTGGCCGGGTAGGCCTTGGTGGCGTCCTTGAGCTGCTTGTCGAAGTCGGCCTTCTTCGCCTTGAAGTCGGCGGCGGAGAGCGCCCGGCCGTCGAAGCTGGTGAGCGTCTGCCCGCCCACCTTGACGTGGGCCACCGTGCCGGCCGGAGCGGCCTCGTTCGTGTAGGGGATGCGCTGGTTGGCGAAGAAGCTCTTGGCGATGTCGCAGGAGGTCTTGAAGGTGGCCTTGCCGACCGGGTCGAACTGGAAGGTGCACTCGGCCGGATCGGCCACCACGGTCACCGGGTTGGCCTCGGTGGCCGCCTCGAGGGAGGGGTTGCCGTACCGGGTGAGCGCCTTGAAGATGGGGAAGTAGGTGACGGCGGCGATGAGGCAGCCCGCCATGATGATCTTCTTCCGGCCGATCTTGTCGGAGAGGATGCCGAAGACGATGAAGAACGGCGTCCCGATGATGAGCGAGATGGCCACCAGCTGGTTGGCGGTTCCCGCGTCGACCTTCAGCGTCTGGGTGAGGAAGAACAGCTCGTAGAACATGCCCGTGTACCAGACGACGCCCTGCCCGGCGACGCCGCCGAGGAGGACCAGGATCACGATCTTGAGGTTGCCCCAGCGCAGGAAGGACTCGGTCAGGGGCGCCTTCGACTGCTTGCCCTCCTCCTTCATCCGCTTGAACACCGGCGACTCCTGCAGCTTGAGCCGGATCCAGATGGAGACCGCAAGGAGGACGATGGAGAGGATGAACGGGATGCGCCAGCCCCAGTCGGCCCAGACCGCGTCGCTCAGGAAGGCGCGGCAGACCATGATCACGATGAGCGAGAGGGACAGGCCCAGGGTGGCGGTGGTCTGGATCCAGCTGGTGAAGTAGCCCCGCTTTCCCGGAGGCGCGTGCTCGGCCACGTAGGTGGCGGCGCCGCCGTACTCCCCGCCGAGCGCCAGGCCCTGGAGGAGGCGCAGGACGATGAGGATGACGGGCGCGACGATGCCGAGCGTGGCGTAGCCCGGAAGCAGGCCCACCACGAAGGTGGCGCTGCCCATCAGCATGATGGTGACGAGGAAGGTGTACTTGCGGCCGATGAGGTCGCCGAGCCGCCCGAAGACGATGGCGCCGAAGGGGCGGACGAAGAAGCCGGCGGCGAAGGCGAGCAGGGCGAAGATGAACGAAGTGGTCTCGTTCACCGCCACGAAGAAGTGCTTGGAGATGAAGGCAGCCAGCGAGCCGTAGAGGTAGAAGTCGTACCACTCGAAGACCGTCCCGAGGGACGACGCGAAGACGACGAGCTTCTCTTCGCTGGTCATTCCACCCGGCTGCGCCGCAGCGGACTGGGGCGCGGTCGATTGAGGCATGGCCATACGGGTATTTCCTCCGAGAGAGGGGGGAGTTGCGCGGGGCCGCGAGAGAGGCCAAGACGGGTACCACATCGGGGGCTGGCCGTTCAAGCAAAGTGCATCCATGGTCACACCTCCGCGCACGGGCTGCGGGTTTGCCATGGCCGTGGAACGCATGACGCATGGCGGCATGCAAAGTGCCTGCAACGACTGGTGAACTGGGCCGCTGCAGGTGCCAGCTCGTCGTCCCCGCGGAACGGCGGTCGAGGCCCGGGCTGGGCTCCTTGCGCCGGCGGCCGCACGATTCGCGCGGGTCCCTGGGGGCCGCGAACCGACGATCGGGCGGGTGGTCTAGGATGCCCGGGTGCTCCGCTGGTTCCTCCACTCGCCGGCCTGGGACAGCGTCGTCTACTGGGCGCTGGACCTGGAGACCGGCGGCCTGGATCTGAAGAAGGACCCCATCCTGGCGGTGGGCATGGTCCCCATCCGCTCGGGCATCGTCCATCTGGGCGAGGCCTACCGCACGCTGGTGCGGCCGCCGGAGGGCGGGGTCATCGACCCCCGGTCGGTACGCGCGCACCAGCTCCTCTGGGGCGAGGTCGAGGCCGCACCGGAGCTGGCGGAGGTGCTCCCGCAGGTGGACGAGCGGATCCGCCAGGGCGTCCTGCTGGTCCACCACAGGTCCATCGACGTCGCCTTCCTACGCCGCGAATTCCGCAGGCTGGGGAGGCACTGGCCCTCGCCCTGGGTGGTGGACACCGCCAACCTGCTCCGGCGGGTGAGCCACTTCTCCCGGCCCGACCTCTCGAGCGACCTCGTCACGGTCAACCTGGCCCGGGCGCGCCGGGACCACGGTCTGCCGGACTACCAGGAGCACGACGCCCTCACCGACGCAGTGGCCACCGCTGAGCTCTTCCTGGTCCTGCGCAAGGCCCTGGGCGCGAGGACGGTCCGCGATCTGCGCTGAGTACCCCCGATCCGGGGGAGCAATATTGACGCAGCGCAGAAAAATCTGCGGGATGACACCCAATTCTGCGGCGCGTCTTGCGAGCGCGCGAAGGCGTGTGCTACGCGTACCGACACCGATCGACAGGAGATGACTTGACGAGGGAGTGACAGACATTCCTTGGGTTCGGAGGTAGTCGACTCCGGAGGCGCAATGCGCAGGTAGCCGGGCCGCTACCTGAGGAGGGTGACCTCCTCGGGGCGGTCTTTCGTCGTTCTGGGGTCTGGAGCAGGAAGAGCAGCGGGCTGGGAAAAGGGTCTCTCGCGGCCGAAAACCTACCGGAGGTTTCATGGCGGAACTGACACCCGAGCAGCGCCAAAGCTACTGGAGCTACAACGTCAAGCTGACGGTCATCCTGCTCGTCATCTGGTTCGTGGTGACCTACCTGCTGGGCGGCATCTTCGCCGGCGAACTGAACGAGATCGTCATCTTCGGCTTCCCGCTCGGCTACTGGATCGCCGCGCAGGGGTCGCTGGCGGTGTTCGTCGTCGAGATCGCCGTCTACGCGAAGCTCATGAACGCCAAGGACCTCGAGTACGGCATCCGCGAGGAGGGTTGACCATGAACCTCAACAAGATCTTCGGCCTCTACACCGTCGGCTTCCTCGCGGTCACCATCCTCATCGGCATCGCCGAGGCCGTCTTCGGCCTGCCCAGCAAGTACATCGGCTGGCTCTTCATGGCCCTGTCGATGGGTATCTACGTGGTCATCGGCATCGTGACCCGCACCAGCGACGCCGACCAGTACTACGTCGCCGGCCGCGGCGTGCCGGCGATCTACAACGGCATGGCAACCGGCTCCGACTGGATGAGCGCCGCCTCCTTCATCTCCATGGCCGGCGCCCTCTCGGCGCAGGGCTTCTCGGGCCTGGCCTACGTCATGGGCTGGACCGGCGGCTACCTGCTCCTCGCGGTCTTCCTCGGCCCCTACCTGCGCCAGTTCGGCAAGTACACCATCCCCGACTTCCTCGGCGCCCGCTATGGCGGGCACGCCCCGCGCATCATCGGCGTGCTGGCCGCCATCCTGGCGTCCTTCACCTACCTCATCGCCCAGGTGACCGGCGTGGGCCTCATCGTCTCCCGCTTCATCGGGCTGCCATTCAACGTCGGCGTCTTCGTGGGCCTCATCGGCGTGCTCTTCTGCTCGGTGCTCGGCGGCATGCGCTCGGTGACCTGGACCCAGGTGGCCCAGTACATCATCCTCATCCTCTCCTACCTGGTGCCGGTGGTGGTGCTCTCCTGGAGGCTGTTCTCCGTGCCGGTGCCGCAGGTGATGTACGGGCAGCTGCTGCAGAAGAACAACGCCCGCGTCCACGAGCTCGCGACCGATCCCCTGAACGTGGCCACCCGCCAGGCTTGGGCCGACGAGTCGAAGGCACTGGCCGAGAAGATGAAGGCGCCCGGCATCTCCGGCGAGGAGAAGTCCAAGCTGGAGGGACAGAAGAAGACCGCCGACGCCCAGGCGAAGCCGCTCGTGGCGCCGGGCGCCAAGTGGGAGAACTACCTCCAGGTGCCGAAGGGCACGGGGATGTGGAACTTCCTGGCGCTCACCTTCTGCCTGATGGTGGGCACGGCCGGGCTGCCGCACATCCTGACGCGCTACTACACCACGCCCTCGGTCCGGCAGGCGCGGACCAGCGTGGCCTGGTCGCTGTTCTTCATCTTCCTCCTCTACTTCACGGCGCCGGCCTACGCCTCCTTCGCCCGCGAGGCCGTCTACCACAACCTGGTGGGCTCGAAGATGTCGGAGCTGCCGCGCTGGGTGACCCTCTGGGCTCCGGCCGGCCTCTTCAGCGTGGTGGACAAGCTCGGCGACGGGGTGGTCCAGCTCGGCGACTTCGTGGTCAAGAGCACCGACTTCGTGGTGCTCGCGACCCCCGAGATCGCGCGGCTGCCCTTCGTCATCACCGGCCTGGTCATGGCCGGCGGCCTGGCGGCGGCCCTCTCCACCGCCGACGGCCTGCTGCTCACCATCGCCAACGCCATCTCCCACGACCTGTACTACAACGTGATCAACCCCAAGGCCTCGCTCATCAGGCGGCTCACCATCACCAAGGTCCTGCTCATCGCCACGGCCCTGATCGCCGCCTGGACGGCCACGGCGCGGCTGGCCATCATCGTGGAGCTGGTGGCCTGGGCCTTCAGCCTGGCGGCCGCCTCCTTCTTCCCGGCGCTCGTCATGGGCATCTGGTGGAAGCGGGCCAACAAGGCCGGCGCCATCGCCGGGATGGCCGTGGGCCTCGCCACCACCATCGTCTACATGGTGGGGAGCCGCTTCTACGGGATGTCCTGGTTCGGCACCACCACCGTGGCCTCGGGCGTCTTCGGCATCCCGCTGGGCTTCATCACCATCTGGATCGTCTCGCTGCTGACGGAGGCGCCGCCCAAGGAGATGCAGGACTTCGTGGTCGACATCCGCTACCCCAAGACCGGGGGCGCGTCGGCCGCGATCACCGAGGGCACGTAGGGCCACCTGGACGGGCGGGGCGGAGGGCCACTCCTCCGCCCCGCTCCAGCCGCCATGAGCCCGGTGCTTCTCCGGCTGGTCACGATGCTCCGGCTCCTGGCCTTCATGGTGCTCATCTACGCGGGGCTCGCATGGATCGTGGAGCGCAGGAGCCAGAACCCGCAGAGCAAGGTGAGGGCCTTCTTCCGGCTCCTCATCTCGCCGGTCGTCCGCCTGGTGGCCCGGTTCCTGCCCCCGGGCACGGCCTACGTGCGGGTGCTGGCGGTGACCACCGGTGTCGTGGCCGCGGTGTGGGTGGCGCTGGTGATCCTCGACGAGGTCCTGGGCAGGATGCAGTGATTCACGGGAGGTGACCGAAGGGCGAGAGGGGATCTTCCAAGCCGCCAAGGGGTCCGGAGGCAGCCTCTCCGGAGGGTTCGAGCAGATGGCCGGGCCGCCGTCTGGAGATCGATCTCCAGCTGCGGCCTTTTTCTTCCTGGGACGAAAGGAGCGGACGGGATGGGATTCCTCGGCAAGCTGTTCGGGACGGAGAAGGAGCTGCCGGCCCTGGACCCCGCCACGCCCGGGGCCCTGCGCATCGAGAAGCAGCGGGCGGTGCTGGAGGCCTTCGCCGCCAAGCTCCACGATCCGGTGGAGCTGGTGGCGGGCGAGATGGCGACCTACGCCTTCATCGGCCGACCGCCCGACCGGTTCGGCATCGCCTGGTTCATGCAGGACGGGGCGGAGCACAACCTCAAGACCCTGGTGCAGGCCAAGAAGCTGACCGTGAAGCAGCAGAACGAGCTCTCGGCCCACCTGCGCGAGGCCTACGAGCGGAGCCAGGCCGACCCGCGCTACGCCGCCACCCTCGGCGCCAAGAAGGTGAAGGTGGCGCTCTCGCCCGGGCTGGAGAAGGACCTCCTCAAGATCATCCACGACATCGAGGGTTGATCCGCGGGGCCGCGAGAGGCCGCGGATCCGGGCCGCTGCCCTCCGGGGCGGCGGCCCGTCTTTTTTCCCGTGCGACAGGGTTGCCGCCGGGGGCGCGCCGGGGCCGTGCTAGCCTCGGCGGCGGGCATGGCCTCCATCGATCCCGTCGCCTACGTCCGGTCCCTGCCGCCGTTCCACGGCCTGCCCGCCCCCCTCTTCGAGGAGGCGGCGCGTCGGCTGGAGGTGGGCTTCTTCCCGGCGGGCTCGTGGCTGGTGCGGGCCGGCGGGGAGCCCCTGCAGCACCTCTACGTCGTCCGCAAGGGAACGGTGCGCCTGGAGCGCGAGGGCCAGACGCTCCAGGTCCTCGAGGAGGGCGAGATCTTCGGCTACACCTCGCTCATCCTGGGCCGGGCCACCATGGACGTGCTGGTGGAGGAGGACCTGCTCGCCTACCGCCTTCCGGGAGAGGTCTTCCAGAGGCTCTTGCAGGACGCCCGGTTCGCCGCCCACTTCGCCGTCGGCCTGGGGGAGCGGCTCAAGGCGAGCCTCGACCACTCGCCGGTGACGACCTTCCGCCCCGATCTCTCCCTGCGGGTGGAGCAGCTCATCCACCGGCCCCCGGTGTGGGCCGAGCCAGGCGCGACGGTGGGGGCCGCGGCCCGCCTCATGAGCGAGAAGGGCATCTCCTCGCTGCTGGTGCGGACCGATCCGCCCGGCATCCTCACCGATCGCGACTTCCGCACCCGGGTGCTGGCGGCCGGGCGCGGCCCGGACGTGCCGGTGACCGAGGTCTTCAGCCGGCCGCTCCGGACCGTGTCCGCGGACGCCGTGATCTACGACGCCTGGACCGCCCTCCTCGACGCCGGCGTGCACCACCTCCCGGTCGTCCGGGACGGCGCCATCGTCGGGATGCTCACCTCCACCGACCTGATCCGGAGCACCGCCCAGGGCCCCATGGTGGTGCTCCGAAGCGTGGAGCGGCTGCAGTCCCGCGAGAGCCTGCCCGGCTACGCGGCCCGGGTGACCGAGATGGCGGGGGCCTGCCTGGCCGGGCGGCTCGACGCCAGCGCCATCGCCGGGCTGGTGGCCCGGCTCAACGACGCCCTGCTGAAGCGCATCCTCCACTGGGCCGAGGCCGATCTGGGCCCGCCGCCGGCGCCCTACGCCTGGATCGTCTTCGGCTCCGAGGGGCGGATGGAGCAGACGCTGCTCACCGACCAGGACAACGCGCTGGTGTACGCCGACGAGGGCGCGGGGCGGCGCGACTGGTACCAGGCCTTCGCCGAGCGCGTCGACGCCGACCTCGAGGCCGCGGGGTTCCCCCGCTGCCCGGGCGGCTACATGGCCCGCCAGTGGCACGGCACGCTCTCGGACTGGACGCAGCGCTTCGCCGGCTGGATCGAGGTCCCGACGCCGCAGGCCATCCTGGTGGCCTCGATCTTCTTCGACTACCGGCGCGTGGGCGGGGAGCTCGACCTGGAGCCGCTCGAGAAGGTGGTGGCGCGCGCCGCCGACCGGCCGGTGTTCCTGCGGCTCCTGGCCCAGGACGCGCTCCGGTTCCACCCCCCGCCCCAGCTGGTCCTGCGGCTCCGCGGCGCGTCGTCCACGGTGGACCTCAAGATGCATGGCATCTCGCCGGTGGTCTTCCTGGCCCGCCGCTACGCGCTCGGGGCCGGGGTGCCGGCGCGCAACACGCTGGACCGGCTCGAGGCCGCCGCCCGGGCCGGCCTCATGGACGAGGACGAGCTGGCGTCGGTGTCCGAGGCCTACCGCTTCCTCCTCGGCCTGCGCCTGCGCCTGCAGCTGCGCCTGGTGGCCGAGGGGAAGCCTCCCCAGAACACCGTGGCGCTGGCCGACCTCCCCGCCATGGAGCGGAGCCGGCTCAAGGACGCCTTCCGCGCCATCCGCCGCTGGCAGGAGGCCACCGCCTACGGCTTCCACGCCGAGGTGTGAGCTGGGCGCGCCGGCGCCAGCGCCACCAGGACCAGCGCCAGCGCGGCCAGCTCCACCGCGGCGGCCCAGCCGAAGAGCGGGGCCACCGAGCCGTAGACGTCGTAGCCGCGCCCCGAGAGCTGGTAGCCGGCGGCGTTGCCGGCGCCGAACACCACCGCCGAGAAGAGCGCCTGCCCGGTGGCGCGCAGCCGCGGCGGCACCCTCTGGCCCAGGGTGCGGATGCTGGCGCCCCAGAAGACGCCGAAGGTCAGGCCGTGGAGCAGCTGCACCAGGAGCAGCGCCGGGGGAGACCGCACCTGCCAGCAGAGCAGCCAGCGGAGCGCGGTGCCGCCGAAGGAGACGGCCAGGAGGGCCCGCTGCGAGAGGCGCGCCTCGAGCCGGGGGAAGGCGAGCAGCGCCGCGATCTCGGCGCCCACGCCGACGGAGGTGGCGGCCCCGGCCACCCAGGCCGGCAGCGAGAGGTCGCGGACGTGGACGCCGAGCAGCACGTGGAAGGGCGCGGTCGCGCCCCAGTGGATCATGGCCGCCGCCAGGAACGCCAGGAGGCGCCGGTCGCGCAGGAGCCCCAGCGCCTCGGCCAGGGCGGGCCTCTCCCCGGGGGGCGGAGGGGAGGGGAGGCGGCGGGCCGCGAGCGCGTAGCCGGCGACGCAGGCCAGCACCGCCAGCGGCACGGCCGCGTCCGCCGGCCGCTCGCCCCGGAGCCCGAGCAGCAGGCCCAGCCCGAGCGAGAGGGCGATGTACCCCAGCGAGCCGAAGAGCCGGATGCGCGCGTAGGAGAGCCGGGGGTCGTGGCGCACCAGCTCCATCGACACCGAGTCCACCAGCGGGACCACGGCGCGGTCGGCGAGCCCCTGGAGGACCAGGACCGCGCCCACCGCCAGCGGGGTGCGGGCGAAGGGGAGCAGCGCGATGGCCAGGAGCGTCCAGACGGTCACCAGGCGCAGGGCGCGGGCCGGCGAGCCGAGCCGGTCGGCCGCGGTGGCCCACAGGAGCGCCACCGGCGCCGCCAGCAGCGGCGGGAGCATCTGCACCGTCCCGATCTCGGCGCCGCTGAAGCCCAGCCCGCGGAGGTAGGCGGCGAAGTAGGGCAGGTACGCGCCCACGCTGCCGTAGTAGAGGAAGTAGAAGAGGCGCAGGCGGTCCTGGGGAGACATCTGCTAGCTTGCCTCTACCATGGAAGGCGGCGACCTCGTCGGCATGGTGCTGTGCGCCGGGCTCGGCACCCGGCTCCGGCCGCTCACCGACCGGGTCCCCAAGCCAGCGGTGCCGCTCGGCGGCCTGCCGCTGGTTCGCTACGCGCTGGCGCTCCTGGCCCGGGCCGGCGCCCGCCGCGCGGTGGTCAACGTCCACCACCTCCCCGGCGCCATGGAGCGGGCGGCGCGGGAGTCGGCGGCGGCACTCGGGCTCCCCCTGGCCGTCTCGCGGGAGCCGGCCATCGCCGGGACGGGAGGCGCGCTGCGGGAGGCGCGCGCGCTCCTCGCCGGCGCCGGCGACATCGTGCTGCTCAACGGCGACGTGCTCTTCGCCGCCGACCTCCCCGGCGCCCTCCGGGCGCACCGCGGCAGCGGGGCCCTGGCCACCCTGTTGCTCGCGCCCATGCCCGCCGGCGGGGGCTACGCCGCGGTCGAGGCCGACGGGGCCATGTCCGTCCGCCGCATCGCCGGGCTGGGGCCCGGCGGCGCCGGCCCGCTCGGCGCCTGGCACTTCACCGGCTGTCACGTGCTCTCGCCGCGGGTCCTGGACCTCGTCCCGGCCGAGCCCTTCGCCTGCGACGTGAACCGCCACGTCTACCCGCCGCTCCTCCCCGGGGGCGGGGTGCGCGGCCGCGCCGACGGGGGCTACTGGAGGGACCTGGGCTCCCCGGAGGGCGTCCTGGCGGCCCACCTCGACCTGCTGGCGGGCCGCCTCCCGCTGGAGAGCTTCCCCGGCGCCGACCCCTTCGCCGGCCTGTCGCCGGCGGGCGAGGGCCTGTGGCTCGGGGCCGGCGCCGAGGTCCGGCCGGGCGCGAGGCTCGAGGCGCCGGCGGCGCTGGGCGCCGGCGCCCGGGTGGAGTCCGGCGCCGTGGTGGGCCCCGGGGCCTTCGTCGGCCGGGGGAGCCGGGTGGGCGCGGGAGCGCGGGTGCGGGAGGCCGTGGTGTGGGACGGCACCGCCATCGGGGCCGGCGAGATCGTGGAGCGGGCCATCGCGGCCGGGGAGCTCCGGGTGGGCGCGGCGCCCGCGCCGGGGCTCACGCCTCCAGGAGCTGGGCCAGCACGCAGGTGACGTTGTCGGGTCCCCCGGCGGCGTTGGCGGCGTCCACCAGCGCCTGGGCGGTCCGACGCAGGTCGCCCCGGCCGGCCCGCAGGATCTCGGCGATGCGCGCGTCGGGCACCGGGCCGGTCAGGCCGTCGCAGCACAGGAGCAGGAGGTCGTCCTCGCGGACCTCCAGCCGCTGGACGTCCACCTCCACCGACTCGTGCATGCCCAGCGCCCGCAGGATCACGTTCTTGTGGGGGAAGGCCGCGATCTCCTCGGGGGTGAGCTGCCGGGCGCGCAGGATGTCGTTGAGGAGCGAGTGGTCCTGCGTCAGCTGCGACAGGCTTCCCCCGCGCAGCAGGTAGGCGCGGCTGTCGCCCACGTGGCCCACCAGCAGCTCGCGCCCCGGGCCGGCGAAGGAGGCGCACACCAGGGTGGTGCCCATTCCCTGCAGCCCGTCGTCGGCGCCGGCCCGCTCGTGGATGCGGAGGTTCGCCAGCTTCATCCCGGCGAGGAGGCGGTTCTCGCCGTAGCTCCTGTCGCGCTCCTCGGGGAAGGGCCAGGTGGCCTCGGCGTCGCGCCCGGTGAGCCGGAAGAACTCCGCCATCTCCTCCACGGCGATGCGGGCGGCCACCTCGCCGGCGGCCTGTCCGCCCATCCCGTCGGCCACGCAGAAGAGCCCCTCCTCGGGGAGGAGGAGGAAGGCGTCCTCGTTGACCTCGCGCACGAGCCCGACGTCGCTCACCCCGCTGAAGCCAAAGCGCATGCGCCCGTCACGCCCCCCCTGACAGGGGAATCTAGGCGTCCCTCCACGGACCGTCAATGGGGCCCGATGGGTCCGGGGGCTCCCGAACCTCAGACCACCAGGACCTCCGCCAGCGGGCCGGTCCGCACCCGGACCGGGCCCGGGGCCTGGTAGAGGTCGCCGTCGACCGTGTAGCGGATCGCCGGCGCCTCCAGCGACAGGTCCCGGGCCACGGCGTCGACCGCCAGCGGCCGCCGCCAGGGGCGCCGGAGCCACACCGCCGGGATCCGGAGCGCCAGCTGCGCCGCCGACCCGGTGACGCCCACCGCGTGGAAGAAGCCCGGCTGCTCGTCGCAGCGCGTGAGGGGCGAGAGGCCGAAGCCCATCTCCGGGATGGCCCCCGCCACCACGGAGAGGAAGGCGTCGGCGGGCCACTCCTCCCCGTCCGCGGTGACCCGCAGGGAGTCGAGCCGGGTGAGCCGCTCGGCCAGGGGGCCGCCCAGCACCGCCGAGCCGGCCACCCGCAGGAGCAGCCACAGCGCCCTCGCCGCCGTGGGGTGGCCGGTGGCGTACCAGGCCTCGAGGAAGGAGACGGCCAGGCCGGTGCCGAAGAGGAAGCCGACCTGGGGGCCCGGGCCCTCGGCCTCCACGCGCAGGAGGTCGCGCTCCACCGCCGGGGCCGGGCTCCCGGAGCGCCGGAGCTGCAGCAGCCTCCCCAGGACGGCCTCGGGGGTGCCGGAGATGCGGTGCGCGGCCGCCACCGTGTTCATGGCGCCGCCGGGCAGGGGCAGGAGGCGGGGCCAGGGGGGCTCCCAGGAGGCCGCCAGCGCGGTCGCCACCACGTGGAGCGTCCCGTCCCCGCCGTTCACCACCAGCGCGTCGGCGCCCGCCCGGCGGAAGGCGGCCAGCGCCGCGGCGAGCGCCTCCGGCGTGGCGGCCTCGCGCAGCTCGCCGGAGTCCCCCAGGAGGCGGCGCAGGCGCTCCGCGGTCTCGGGGTGGCGGCGGTTGCGCCACGACCGGGGATTGCTCACGATGCCGATCCCGGCCATGCCCTCGCTCGCCCCCGTCGTCCCCGGGCTCCAGGTGGTGCTCGTCTCCCCCCGGATCCCGCCCAACACCGGCAACGTGGCGCGCACCTGCGCCGTCACCGGCTCCCGGCTACACCTCGTGGGCCCCGTCGGCTTCGACCTCTCCGAGAAGGCGCTGCGCCGCGCCGGCCTCGACTACTGGTCCGACGTCGCGCCCGAGGTGTACCACGACTGGCCCGACTTCGAGGCGCGGGCGCTGGGCCAGGGCCGGGGGAAGCTGCACCTCTTCACGGCCCGCGCCGAGCGGAGCGCCTTCGGCGCCGACTACGCGCCGGGGGACTTTCTGGTCTTCGGCCAGGAGCAGCTCGGCCTCCCGCCGGCCCTCCTGGCCGCCTGGCCCGACCGGTGCGTCGGCCTGCCCATGCTGCCGGGGCGGCGCAGCCTCAACCTGGCGGTGGCCGTGGGGGCGGCCGTCTACGAGGCGCTGCGGGTGGTCTGCGGTAAGATGGCGGCGGGGTGAACACGACCTTCCTGCTCGAGCCCGGCGATCTCTCGCGGGTGCCCTTCGCCGCCGTGCTCATCGAGGCGCTGAACCTCCGGGCCACCGGGGCCCTCCTCGTGGAGCACGACGGCGGCACGTCGAAGATCTTCGTCCGGGACGGCATCCCGGTGGGCTCGCAGTCCTACGCGGGCTTCAAGCCCCTCGGGCAGATCTTCCTCTCCCAGGGGCGGATCGACGTCGCCACCCTCAACGAGAGCCTGGGCGGCATGGCCGCCACCGGGCGGCCCCAGGGACAGGTGCTGGTGGAGATGGGCGCCGTGACCCAGGCGGAGGTGGATGCGGCCCTCACCGAGCAGCAGGAGCAGTACCTCTCCCGCATCGGATCGCTGGAGTCCGGGACCTTCCGCTTCGACGGCTCGAAGCCGCCGCCGGACTGGACCCGCGCCATCCGCATCCAGCCGCTCAAGGTCATCGTCCAGACCCTGGAGAAGCCGCAGGCGGCGGCCCTGGTGGCCTCGGCGCTGCAGCTGGGGGCGGCGGGACCGCTCTCCCTGGCCGGCGGCTACCAGCGGCTGGCGGCGGCCTTCGGGTGGAGCCGCGCCGAGTCGCGCCTGGTGGAGCGGCTCACCACCGCCATCGCGCTCGAGGACTTCTTCGCCGAGCCGGGCGTGGCGCAGGAGCGGGCCCGCGCCATCCTGGCGGCGCTGCTCCTGCTGGGCCTGGCCCAGGCCCGGGCGGTGGGCCAGGCGCCGGAGACCGTGCCCGGCATCGTGGTCGACCTCGCCGACCTCGCCGGCGTCGAGGTGGAGCCGGAGCCCGAGCCGCCGGCCCGGCCGGCGCCGCCGCCCCGGCCGGCCGGAGCCACC
>DATIFE010000044.1:0-10444 GCA_035455425.1 Anaeromyxobacteraceae bacterium
GGCCCGGCCCGCCACGTCGCCGGGCATCCCGGTCCAGAACCTCTCCCCGGCCGGCGCGGTGGCGACCGCCACCGGGACCGCCCACCGGGCCAGGCCGGTGCGCAACGAGGCCTACGCCGAGCACCTGGCCGAGAAGTTCCAGACCGAGGAGTGGCAGCTCCGCCACCGGCCGCCGCCCCGGAAGAGCGCGCGCGCCGCGGTCATCGGCACGCTGCTGCTGGCCACGGTCATGGTCGTGGCGCTGGGCGGCTGGTGGGCCATGTCGGCCTGGCGCAAGCAGCGGGCGGTGGAGATCGACCGGCTCCTCAAGCAGACGCGCGAGCTCCTGGAGAAGGACGCCTACGCCTCCTACAAGGAGGCCGGCCAGCTGTGCGAGAAGATCCTGGAGCGCGACCCCGACTCGCTCGGCGGCCGCTCCTACCTGGCCTACGTGGACGCCATCCGCTGGGGCGAGCACGGCGAGCCCGAGGGCCTGCGCGAGGAGGCCAAGAAGCAGGTGGCCCTCGCCAAGAAGCTCGGCCAGACCCACTCGCACCTGCTCGCCGCCGACGCCTACCTGCGCTACTACGGCGGCGACCCCAAGGGCGCGGCCGACAGCCTCTCGCGCTTCCTCTCCGGCTCCGAGGGCGGGACCAGCGCGCTCCTCCACGGCACCCTGGGCATCATCCAGATGCAGGTGGGCGACCTCGACGGCGCCCGCGAGTCGCTCCTCCTGGCGCAGCGCTACGCGCCCGGCGACGTGCGCGTCGTGCAGCACCTGGCCGAGCTCTACCGGCGGCGGGGCGCGGGCTTCGAGCTCCAGGCCTGGACGCTCTACGAGATCGTGCTGCAGCGGCTCTCCAAGGACCACGTGCCCTCGATCCTGGGCCAGGCGCGGCTCCTGCTGGAGCGCGACCAGCCCGAGGCGGCGCTGAAGGGGGCCGACCGCGTCCTGGGCACGGGCGAGGGCGCCCTGCCGCGCGACAAGGTCTCGCCGCGGCAGGTGGCCATGGCCCACGCCCTGCGGGGCGGGGCCCTCTACGCCCTGGGGAAGGCCGGCGAGGGCGCGGAGGAGGAGCGCAAGGCCGAGGTGCTCGACCCCACCAGCCCCGACATCCAGGACCTGTTCGGCCGGCGCAAGCTGCGGGCCGGGGACTGGAGGGGGGCCCAGGCGAACTTCGAGAAGGCCATCCAGCTCGATCCGGCGCGCGCGTCCTTCGTCAAGTCGCTCGGCGACGCGCTGCGCACCGGCGGCGAGGTGGACCGGGCCATGGAGCAGTACCAGCGGGCCATCGACATGTCGCCCAAGGCCACCGACGCCCGCATCGCCCGGGCCCGCGTCTGGCGCGAGCGCAAGGACTGGGCGAAGGCCCTCGACGAGCTCGACCGGGCGCAGAAGGCGCTCGGGACCGGCGGGACGGGCACCGGCCTCTCCCAGGTGCTGGTGGAGTCGGCCGAGGTGCAGCAGGCGAGCGCCGCCAAGTACGACGTGGTGCGCGACCTGTACGTCCGGGCGCTCAAGGCCGACGGCGCCAGCTGCCCGGCGCTCTTCTGGCTGGGGCAGCAGGCCTTCGAGCAGAAGAAGCCCGACGACGCCAAGCCCCTCGTCGGCGACTACCTGCGCCTCTGCCCGCGCGGCCCGCGGGCGGCGGAGGCGCAGCGGATCCAGGCGGCGCTGAGGTAGGGGCGGCCGCTACTTCTTGCCGGCGGCGGCCTTGCGCTGCTCCTCCTGGATGATCCGGGCGGCCTTCTCGTACTCCAGCATGGGGTTGCCCTTCACGGCGCGCGGCTTCCCCGCCGCGGTGCGCCCGTCGGCGACCGAGACCTCGATCTCGGCCCGGGTGCCGTCGGCGTCCACCTCGGCGCGGGTGGCGCCGACCCCCACCGCCCAGAGCTGTCCCCGGTCGTCGCCCCGGCAGACGTTCTCGTCCCGGCAGCGGGAGGAGACCGACCGCGGCGTGGCCGGGCTGCCCGCCTGGTCGTAGCCGCGGACCTCGAGCGGCAGCGGCCGGGGCGCGTCGAGGAGCTTCAGCTCGGCGCGGGGCGGCGACACCTCGATGCGCGAGAGGATGCGGACCGAGACCAGCACCTCGCCCACCGCCCCGCCCACCTGGCAGCGCACCGAGGTGGTCCCGGCGCCGGCGGCGGTCACCACCGCCAGGTTTCCCGCGGGCTCCACCGCCGCCACCCCGGGGTTGGCCGACGACCAGGCGCAGATCTTGTCGGGCAGCGACTTGCCGTTCCCGGAGAGCGCCACGGCGCGCACCCGGGCCGTCTGCCCCCGCGCCCACAGCTGCACCGCGCCCGGGTCCACCTCGACGCGCGCGGCGCCCTGGCAGCCGAGCAGGGCGGTCGCCGAGGCGAGGATGGTGATCAGGCGGCGCGGCACGGGCTCTCCTCGCGGCGGATCCTACTGTGTCCCCGGGCGCGCCGGTAGCTGCCGGGCCGGCGCGGGGAGCCGGCGACCCGGCCCTGCCGGGGGGTGGCCCAGGCGGATTCTCGGGAGCGCACCTGTTCGCGGCGCGGGCGGCGGCCCGATCATCATGGTGCACGGGACGCTCCCGCCCGGGGAGCGGGGAGGGGCCTCACCATGCAGCTCGGACGCCTCGCCGGAGCGGTGGCCCTCGCCAGCCTGTCGGCGACCTGCGGCGGGAAGAAGAAGGACGGGGGGCCGCCGCCCTTCTCGCTCGCCCTCGGCGCCCAGGCCGTGAGCGTCTCGCAGGGCGCGAGCGCCGACGTGCTCGTCTCGCTGGCGCGCCAGGCGGGGTTCGCCGACGACGTGACCATCACTCTCGACGGCCCTCCCGACGCGCTGGACGCGGATGCCCTCGTGCTCCCGTCCCAGAAGAAGCAGGGAGTCCTCGAGGTCCGGGTGGCGGACGACGCGCCGATCCAGGGCCTGGCCGTGCGGATCACGGCGCAGTCCGGCGCCGCCGCCGCCAGCGCATCGCTCACGGTGAACGTGACCGCCGCCGCCCCGAGCTCGCAGGACCTCATCGCCCAGGACCTCCAGGCGGGCGTCATCGACTACCCGACCTCGCTGCTGTACCGAGCCTACGCGCTCTTCGGCGATCCCCGCCTCCCCGCTGCGTACCAGGGCGCCGGGGAGATCGTGGAGGACCGCGGCCTCTTCTTCGAGGCCGGCCAGGCCACGCTGCCCGCGGAGACCCAGGCGGCGCTGCTCCCCTTCCTGGCCCGGCCCACGGACCCCCAGAGCGTCTTCAACCAGCCCGCGGGGGCCCGCCTCGTCGGCCGGGCGGTGGGCCAGCCGGCGGCCGCCGCGCCTTCCTGCCCGGCCGGAACGGACCCCGGCGGCACGGGATGGCGCTCGGAGAAGGGGACGACCTACCCGGTGCGCGTGTGGGTCAAGTGCGGGGCCGACGAGACGGTCGACGACTTCGACCTGCTCAATGCCCGCATCCTGGTGGAGGGCATCTGGAAGCCAGAGACCGATCTCATGGGTCCGCCCATCCTCGACGCCGGCGGCAGCGACGCTGGTGGCGACACGGACATCGACTTCTACCTGCTGGGGGACGCGGACGCGGTCGTGCGCGGCGGCGACACCAGCGGATTCGACGACCCCAAGACCCTGGCCATGGAGATCGACGCCCCCCCGAAGACAGGCAGCACCTCCAGCGGATTCCTGCTGCTGCGCCGCGAGCGGCTGCTCAACTCGGGGTTCAAGTCGGACGTGGTGCACGAGTTCTTCCACCTGCTGCAGGGTGCCTACAACAGCGCCGTCACGTTCCAGAGCGTGGCGAACGGCTCCCTGGAGTACTGGTACACCGAGGCCTCGGCAGTCTGGGCCGAGACTCGCTTCGCCCGCCCCACCAGCTTCACCGAGGTGCACAAGAAGCGCTTCGCCCGCTACCAGCGGAGCAAGAACTCGCTCCATCGCTCGGTGGACTCGGACTCGAACGACTCGCTGCAGATGTACGCGTCCTACATCTATCCCTTCTTCATGGAGCAGAAGGAGGGCAGCGCGGACGTCATCCAGGCCTCCTGGCAGGCACTGACCTCGGCGAGCGGCTTCGACCAGGGCAACCAGCTCCTGCAACAGGTCTTCGACTTCACCACCAACTTCCGCCTCTTCGCGGTGGAGAACTGGAACGCCGATCTCCCGGGCCTCCTCACCCGGGACAAGCGCTACGTCACCTGGGACCCCAACTTCCCCGACCGGAAGAAGCCGGTGCTGGCGGACCAGCAGACCCTCTCCGCGGTGGTGACGCTGCAGCCGACCGTGGACGTCGCCCCGCTCCGGGCCGCTTACTACGACTACCCGGTCTCCGGGACGACGCTCAAGAAGGTGATCTTCAACTTCGAGGAGATCACCCAGAAGGACGGCCTGGACATCGACGGCCTCGTCCACATCGCGGGCATGGACTGGAAGAAGAACGACTACACCGGCCAGAAGGAGGCGAAGTTCTGCCTCGACCAGCCCGACCAGAACCTGAAGGAAATGCTCCTGGTCCTGAGCAACCACAACCTGCCGCTCGACCAGTTCGACCTGGGGAACCTCCGGGTCGAGGCCTCCGACGTCCCCTGTGGCTACAGCTGGAGTGGGACCGCCAGCTCGACCTTCGGCTACACCATGAACGCCAACGTGACCTTCGACTACGACGACGCCAGCTCGACGCCGACGCTGGGCGTCTTCCTCCCCCGGGGCAACGTCAGCTTCACGGCGGATCCGGCCTCGGGGTGCGTGGTGACGCCCGGATCGCACGACATCGCCCCGAGCGAGGGCAGCCTGACGATCGACTTCAGCACCGATCCTCCCACCTACCAGGCGGCGGGGGCCACGGTCTGGCCGGCGACCTACGCCTGCAACGGAAGCTCGTTCGACGGCTCGGCGGGGGGGATCTGGCTGGGAGGCTCAGGCCCGTCGGGCGCCATGGCGACGGGCACGGTGACCGACGCCGGGAACACCATCCAGGG
This sequence comes from Anaeromyxobacteraceae bacterium, assembly GCA_035455425.1. Taxonomy (GTDB): domain Bacteria; phylum Myxococcota; class Myxococcia; order Myxococcales; family Anaeromyxobacteraceae; genus JACRMN01. The sequence goes on from DATIFE010000044.1 coordinate 4,915, forward strand.
AAGCTCCAGCGTGGGCGGCTTCACCTTCTCCTGGAAGCTCACCAGGAACTGACCCGGATGGCAGCGGCCGGCCGGGCGCGGCTACTGCGCGGCCGGCGCCAGGTGGTAGAGCATCACGTAGACCGCGACGCCGGTGACCGAGACGTAGAGCCAGATGGGCAGCGTGTAGCGGGCGACCTTGGGATGGACGTCGAAGCGGGCCCGGAGGGCCAGCAGCAGGGTGACGACCACCAGCGGCAGGCTCACGACTGCGAGCAGGGTGTGGCTCCCGAGGACGGCGAGGTAGGCGACGCGCAGCGCGCCGCCACCCGGGAAGCGATGGGTGCCGGTGAGCGCCACCCGGGTGAGGTAGCTCACCAGGAACAGCGCCGAGCAGGTCACGGCCGAGAGCATGAAGCGGCGGTGGCGCTCCCGGTCACCGCGGCGGATGGCCCGCCAGCCGGCGACGAGGAACAGTGCGCTGAGGGCGTTCAGGGCGGCGTTGACCGGCGGCAGGACGGTGCCCAGGCTCACGCCCGCCTCCGCGCCACGGCGGTGGCGGCGAGGAGCGCAGCGGCGGCGAAGGCCGCCAGCACCAGCAGGTCCCGCGCCGCCGAACCCGCCAGCGCCCCGGGCGCGGCCGGGCCGGCCAGGGCGCGGCGCGAGGCCGAGACGGCGTAGGCCACCGGGTTCCAGCGCATCAGCGCGGCGAAGACCGGGTGCTCCGGCGAGGGCGGGAACATGGCGCCGGAGAGCACCCAGGCCGGGACCAGCAGGGTCATCTGGATGGCGTGGTAGCCCTGGACGTTGTCCACCAGCCAGGCGACGAAGAAGCCCAGCGCCGCCAGCCCCACCGCGGCCAGCGCCAGCGCGGCCAGGAGCAGCGGCCAGCGCACCGAGCCGGGCGCGAAGCCGGCCAGCGGCGAGAGCAGCAGGAACAGCGCCGCCTGCGAGAGCGCCACGCTGGCGGACCCCAGCGACTTGCCGGCCACCACCGCGCCGCGCGACCCCGGTCCGGCCAGCACCATCTGCAGGAATCCCTGGTGCCGGTCCTCGATGACCGAGAGGGTGGTGAAGATGGCCGTGAAGAGCACCACCATCATCACCACGCCCGGGTAGAAGAACTGCAGGTAGCCGACGGGGCTGCCGGGCATGCGGAAGGTGGCGGCCATCCCGGTACCGATGACCAGCCAGAAGATGAGCGGCTGGCCCAGCGCCCCGACGAGCCGCGAGGGCTGGCGGAAGAAGCGCACCAGGTCGCGGCGCCACAGCACCGCGGCGGTGGCGGCGTCCCATCCCAGGCGCCCGCTCACTCGTCCTCCGCGAGCGAGGCGCCGGTGAGCCGGAGGAAGGCGTCGGCCAGCGTGGGGCGGCGCAGCGCCACCGAGCGGAACCGGCCCGGCGGGAAGGCCTCCACGATCCGCGGCACCAGCTCGTGCCCCCGCTCCCGCACCACCTCGACGCCGGTGGGGAGCACCCGGGACTCGAGGCCCAGCCGGGCGCGGAGCTCGACCGCCAGCGGGCCGGGGTCGTCGGCCTCGAGCGCCAGCACGTCGCCCGAGACCCGGGACCGGAGCGCCTCGGGCGTCTCGCAGGCCGCCACCCGCCCGTGCCAGAGCACCGCCAGCCGGTCGCAGCGCTCCGCCTCCTCGGGGCGGTGGGTTGTGAGGAGCACGGTGAGCCCCTCGGCGCGGCGCAGCTCCTCGATGGTCGCCCAGGTCCGGGCGAACGAGGCGGCGTCGAGGCCGGTGGTGGGCTCGTCGAGGAGCAGCAGGGAGGGGCGGTGGACCAGCGCCCGGCACAGCTCCAGCCGGCGCCGCAGCCCGCCGGAGAGGCGGTCGGCCGGCTCCCGGGACCGGTCGGCGAGCCCGGCCTCCCCGAGCAGCCGGGCGGCCCGCTCCCGGGCCTCCGCCCGCGGCACCCGGAACAGGGCGGCGGCGAGGAGCAGGTTCTCCCGGCAGGTCAGCTTCCCGTCGAGGCTCGGGGACTGGAACACCACCCCGGTGCGCGCGCGCAGCGCCGGGTCGCGCGGGCCCACCGGCGCGCCGTCCCGGAGGAAGGTCCCGGCGAGCGGGGGGAGGAGGCCGGCCAGGATGGAGAAGAGCGTGCTCTTCCCGGCGCCGTTGGGCCCGAGGAAGCCGAAGATCTCCCCCGGCCGGACCTCGAAGTCCACGCCGGAGAGCACCTCCCGCTCGCCGTAGCGGAAGCCGAGGCCGCGCGCGGCCAGCGCCGGGGGCGGGGGAGCGCTCGCGACGGCGCCGGGAGGCGGAGCGGGGTCTGGCGGCCGGAGGGGAGCGGCCTGCGGGGACGCGGCGACCACGGGACTACCGCGACCAGATCAGGATCGCGGCGAGGAGCAGCGTCAGGTATCCGAGGGTGCCGAGGAAGAAGCTCCGCGCCCAGCGCACCGGGATCTCGGCCCACAAGCCGGAGATGGCGAAGGCCACCAGCCCGCCGCCGAGCGCCGCGGCGGCGACGCCGTAGGCCGGCCCGGCGAGGCCCAGGGGCACGAGCGAGAGGGTCACCGGGACGAGCAGCACGGTGGCGACCAGCGTGGCCACCACGGCCGCGCGCTCGCCGTGCACCAGGGCGAAGACCCGGAACCCGCCGCGGGCGTAGTCGTCCTTGAGGTAGATCGACACCGCCAGGAAGTGGGGGAGCTGCCAGAAGAAGAGCACCGCGAAGAGCGCCAGCCCGGGGAGGTCGATCCGGCCGGTCACCGCCGTCCAGCCCATGAGCGGCGGGATGGCGCCCGGGACCGCGCCCACGAACAGGGCCAGCGGGCTCTTCTGCTTCAGGGGCGTGTAGACGGCCACGTAGGAGAAGAGGGCCAGCGCCGCCAGCGTGGCCGTGAGACCGTTGGTGAACCAGGCCAGCGCCGGGAGCGCCACCGCCGGCACCGCCAGGCCGAGCGCCAGCGCCACCCAGGGATCGAGCCTGCCGGCCGGGAGCGGGCGGGCCCGGGTGCGGTGCATCCGCCCGTCCACCTGGCGCTCCAGCCAGTTGTTGAGGGCGTTGGCGGCGCCCACCACCAGGGTCGTGCCCAGGAGCAGGGCGACCGCGCGCACGGCGTCGCGGTGACCGGGCGCGAGCCACATGCCGCCCGCGGCCGTGCACACCACCAGGGTGGCGAGGCGAGGCTTCCCCAGCGCCACGACGTCGCGGGCGACCGCGAGGGGGGAGGGGCGGACTGCAGCGGCGACGGCAGGAGAGGACATGGGCTATCGGGTGGGGTGCGCGAGCCGTACGGCGGGCCGGGGCGAGGCAGGAGCCGTCGCGAGGGCGAGCAGGGATGCGTGCATCGGGTCAGCGGGGATTTATGCATCCCTCGGCCGATGGGCAACCGGCCAGCCCCGCGGACCCAAACGGGTGGCCGCGAGGTGCCTCGAGGGGGGTGGGCGGAAGCGGAAGCGCGGCGGCGGCGGTCACCCGCCGCCGGGATCGCGGGCCCGTGCGCGAGGGAGGCGGCTACCGCTCCTCGTCGTCGGCCTCCTCGACCTCCTCCTCGAACCCCTCCTCTTCCTCCAGGTCCTTTTCGAGCTCGGCCTCGCCGAGGTCGACCTCCTCGGGCTCGACCTTGGGGGCGGGGCGCACCTTCCGCTCCTGTGCCGCCGGCTTGAGGGCCGGGCTCTCCCGGGGATCGGCGCCGCACTTGGGGCAGACGGGTGTGGCCTTCTTCAGGTCGTAGAACCTGGTGCCGCACTTCCAGCAGGTGTGCTTTCTGCCGAGTTCCTTCGCGCTCATCGAACCCTCTCGCTCGGGGCCGGCTTTACCGCAGCCCTGCGGAGAACGTCAAAGGAAAATGGGAGCCCCGATGGTATACCTGCCCCGATGAAGGACGCGGCGGCCCTCGAGCGACGGCTCCTGCGCGCCACCGCGCGCGCGGTGGAGGACTTCCGCCTCGTCGAGGAGGGGGACCGCATCCTGGTCGCCGTCTCGGGGGGCAAGGACAGCCTCACCATGCTGCACCTCCTCCAGCGCCTGCGGGAGCGCGCGCCGGTGTCCTTCGACCTGGTGGCCGTCAACCTGGACCAGGGCCAGCCGGGGTTCCCCGCGGACGTGCTCCGGACCCATCTGGAGTCGACGGGCGTCCCCCATGTGATGCTCCGCAAGGACACCTACTCCATCGTGAAGCGGCTCGTGCCCGAGGGCAAGACCACCTGCCCGGTCTGCTCCCGGCTGCGGCGCGGGATCCTCTACAACGCGGCGGTGGAGCTGGGCTGCTCCAAGATCGCGCTCGGCCATCACCGCGACGACCTGATCGAGACCCTGCTCCTCAGCGCCCTCTACTCCGGCGCCCTGAAGAGCATGCCGCCCCGCCTGCGGAGCGACGACGGGCGCAACGTGGTCATCCGGCCCCTGGCCTACGCCGCCGAGGAGGACATCGCGGCCTTCGCCGAGGCGATGCGGTTCCCGGTGATCCCCTGCGACCTGTGCGGCTCGCAGCCCAACCTCCGGCGCAAGCGGGTGAAGCAGCTCCTCCGGGAGCTCTCGGCCGAGAACCGGGCGGTGAAGGGCAACCTGCTCCACGCCCTGGGGAACGTGGTGGCGACCCACCTCCTCGACCGCGACCTCGCCGCCCGGCTCGGGGGCGCCGGGGGCACCGACCCCTGGATCGAGGAGGAGGAGGCGTGCGGCGAGGAGGAGCCGCTCGTCGGCCTGGAGCGGGGCGGAACGACGGACTAGGATCTTGCAGGGTGCGATTCACGTGCGAGAAGTGCGGCCGGGCCTACGCCGCCGACGAGGGGCTCGCCGTCCGCGGCTTCCGGATCCGCTGCCGGCAGTGCGGCGAGCTGATCGTGGTGCCGGCGCGGGGCGCGCCGCCGGGGACCATGCCGTCCGCCGTCGGCACGCCGGTGCCCACGCCGCAGGGGATCGCGGAGGCGCTCGCGGTCGCGCTGCTGGAGGGAAAGCCCCGGGCGGCGCCGGGGGAGATCGCGGTCGCGCTGCGGGAGGGTCTGCCCCGGATGGCGCCAGGAGGCGCGGAGGAGGACCCCTTCGCCTCGCTGGCCAAGGAGCTGGCGGCCGTCCCCGAGGCACCGCCGCTCCTGCCGGAGGACCCCTGGCTCGCCCCGCCGCCCGCCGACGGAGCCCCGGATGCCCCCGGCGACGGTCCGGCCGAGGCCGCCGGCTCCGAGACGGATCGCGCCCTGGCGGAGATCGGGCGCCGGATGGACGCCATCACCGGCTCGACGCCCCTCGGGGTGGCGGCCGGCAAGGTGGTGGGGCTCGAGACGGTGCCCCCGCCTCCCCGCGGCGCTCCCGAGCCCCGTCCGCCCGGGGCCGCCGAGCCACCTTCCGGCCATCCCCGTCCCCGGATCCTGCCGGGGGCGCGGAAGTGGATGGCCGCCGGCGTGGGCCTCGTCGCGGGCGTCGCCGGCGCGGTGGCCATCGCGCTGCTCCTCGACCGCGGCTCGCCGTCCGAGGTCCTCCCGGCGAACGCCCGCGCGCCCCTGCCGCCCCCGGCTCCGGTGGCCGCGGCGGCGGCGGGGCCGGCCCAGGCCCCGGAGGCCCGGGTTGCCCCGGCGAGGCAGCCGGACCCGCGCGGAAC
>DATIFE010000045.1:0-11064 GCA_035455425.1 Anaeromyxobacteraceae bacterium
CGGCGGGCGCCTCCGCAGCCCGCCGGGTGCCACTTCGAGCGCGCGGCTCTGCTCCTCGCCCGCGACGAGCTGCCGGCGAGGAGCGCCGCCGTCCGGCGCATCCGGTGGCTTGCGCGACCGCCGTCAGCGAGGAGCCCCCGCGCCGCGGGTTCGCGCGGATCGCGTTCCCCGGTCGCGGGCGAGGACAGCGCCCGAAGGCGAGACCCCTGCGCCGGAGCCCCAGGGTCGAATCGCCTGGGGCGCGCCACTAGTACGTCGCCAGCTGGTAGTCCTGGACCAGCCGGCTCTGCAGGCGGCCCGCCTGCCGCAGCGCGTCCTTGAGCAGGTAGCGGTCGGCCCGCCGCAGGCGCCGGGGGTCGACCCGGTTGGCGGCGCCGGGCCGATCCGGGGCCTCGCGCTGCTGCCGCAGCCGCATGAGGTGCACGAAGTAGAAGGCGTCGACGGCGCCGGCCAGGCTCTCCGGGCTCATGTGGCCGGCGTCCGCGACGCCGCGAAGCCTCTGCGCGGTGCTGGTGTGCGGGACGCCGTGGGCCAGGCTCAGGATGCGGGCGGCGTCGACGAAGAGCAGGGAGCCGTGCATCTTGAGGTCGATGGTGTGGGGGAACTCCCGGGAGCGCTGGGTGACGAAGTCCCGGAAGGTCCCCAGCGGCGGCCGGACCTGGACCGCGTTCTCGGCCATGAAGCGCAGGAACAGCGGCCGCGCGGCCGCCGCGCCGAGCACCCACTCGCGCAGGCGCTCCGCCAGCGCCTGGTTCCCGTAGATGGGCCGCAGGTCGAAGAAGATCGAGGCGTTGAGGAGCGCCCGGGGCTCCGGGTGCTCGATCCAGCCGGCGAAGGCCCGCCGCCACTCGGCCGGCCGCAGGCACCAGCGCGGGTTGCCCGCCATGTAGTCGCCCTTGCACAGCGGGAAGCCGCAGGCGTCGAGCTTCCGGTTCACCGCCCGGGCGAAGGGCAGCAGCTGCTGCCGCACCTGCTCGGCCTCGCCGTCGTCGGCCTCGAAGATGATGCCGTTGTCCTGGTCGGTGCTGAAGGTCTGCTCCAGGCGCCCCTCGGAGCCGAGCGCGATCCAGCACATGGGCACCGGCGGCAGGTCGAACTCGTCGGCGGTCAGCTCGATGACCCGGATGGTGAGCAGGTCGTTCAGGGTGGAGATGAAGTGGGTCAGCGTCTCGGCGCCGATGCCCTGCGCCAGGCGGCTGTCCGCCAGCTTCCCGATCCCCAGCGCCGCCTTCCCCAGCCCCTCGACGTCGGTGGCCGCCTGGATCTGGTTGCTCACCTCCTTGACGCCCACCTCCTGCAGGCCGAAGAGGTCCTCCTGGCCGACCATCCCCGCCAGCCGCCCCTCGACGTCGACCACCAGCAGGCGCCGCACGGCGGCGCGGGCCATGGTCAGCGCCGCCTGGTGGGCGGTCGCCTGCGGGGTGAGGGTCACGAGCCCGCTGGTCATGACGCCGGCGATGGGCTGCCCCAGGTCGCCGCCGGGCAGCGTCACCCGCCGCACCAGGTCCTGGAGCGTGAAGACGCCCAGCGGCACCCTCCCCGAGGGATCGGTCACCACCACGCAGTCGGCGAGCTTGCGGTCCATCGTCTCCAGCGCCACCCGCACCGTGGCCGAGAGCGGGACCTGGGCCAGCTCGCGGCGCATGATGGCCGAGAGCGGGCTGTACAGGTTCAGCGGGGCCCGGTGCCCGCCCTCCCCTCCGCCGATCCCGCGCTCCCTTTCCGCCATGGACCGCCTTCCCGGGCCCGCGCCGCCGGCGCGCGGGCCGAGCGCCCCGCTCACCCGGCCGCGGGGAGCAGGTGCTTCACCAGCGCCACCAGGTCCTTCGTCGAGAACGGCTTGGTCACGTAGGCGTCGGCGCCCACCCCGAGCCCCTTGGCCACCTCGGTGTCGCGGCCCCGCGCCGTGAGCATCAGGACCCGGACGCCCTTCCACCGGGGATCGGCGCGGATCTGCCGGCAGACCTCGAAGCCGTTCAGCTTCGGCAGCATGACGTCCAGGACCACCAGGTCCGGGGTCCTCTCGGCGAGGGAGGCCAGGGCCGCCTCCCCGTCGCCGGCGACCGCGGTCTCGTACCCCTCGCGCTTCATGAGGTACTCGAGCGAGATGACGATGTTGGGCTCGTCGTCCACGATGAGGATGCGTCGGCTCATTCCGCCCCCTGCCCGGTCGCTTGCCCCGCCGCCACCCGCTCGGCCGCCCGGGGGGGAGCCTCGAGCGGCAGGACGAAGGTGAAGGTGGCTCCCTTGCCGAGCTCGCTCTGGACGAACAGGCGCCCGCCGAAGCGCTCGATGATCCGCCGGCTGATGGGGAGGCCCAGGCCCGTGCCCGGGGGCCTGCCGGCCCGGGCGCCCCCGGCCTGGCGGAACTTCTCGAAGATGGCGTCGTGGTCGGCCGGGCTGATGCCGGGACCGTTGTCCTGCACGTCCACGCGGAGCAGGTCCTCCGAGACCGCCAGCCGGACCTCGACCCGGCCCCCCGTCGCCGGGCAGAACTTCACGGCGTTGGAGAGGAGGTTCAGCAGGACCTGCACCAGCCGGTCCCGGTCGACGCGCACCTGGGGAGCCTCGGGCGGGAGGCGGACCGAGAGCTCCACGCTCCGGTCGCGGAACAGCTGGCTGGTGGCCTCGACCGACTCCTGGATGACCTCGCGCACGTCGATCTCGGAGGCGTGCCACTCCGCCCCGGACTCGATCTTGGCCATGTCGAGCATCTGGTTGATGAGGCGGGTGAGCCGCTGGGTCTCCTTGACGATCAGGCCCAGGAAGCGCCGGCGCTCGGGCAGGTGGGTGCGCGGGTCCTCGAAGAGGATCTCCGAGAAGGCGCGGATGGCGGTGAGCGGCGTGCGCAGCTCGTGCGTCACGGTGGACATGAAGTCGTCCTTCATCCGGTCGAGCTCCTGGAGCCGGGCGTTGGCGGCCCGGAGCTCGGCGCTGGCGGCCTCCAGCTCGCGCGACTTCTGCTCCAGCTGCCGGCTGTAGGCGCGGACCTGCGAGGCCTCGTCGAGGATGTCCATCACCTCGTCCAGGCCGGGCGGCTCCTCCTGCACCACCGAGGCCACCAGCACCCGGGCCGAGGCGCCCCCGATGGCGCCGGCGAGCTGGGTCTCGGCGAAGTGGACCAGGTCGGCGTCGGCGCCGATCTCCTCCGCCGACCCGCGGCCGCGCTGGCGGGCGTAGGCCAGGAAGGCCTCGCGGGTGCGCTCCGGGCCGAGGAACCGGCCCACCAGCGGCTGCAGCTCCTGGGCCGAGGCACTTCCCCTCCAGACGCGCTCGCGGCCGTGGGTGCGGCGGAAGACGTCGACGAAGAGCGTCGCCTGGCTGCGCTCGGCCAGGCCGGGCCTGCCGGCCAGCGAGACGGTCACGTAGAGGCCCACGTTGGCCAGCATGCTCCAGAACATGCTGTGGGAGATCTCGTCGAGGCCGGTGAGCCCGAAGAGCTCCTGGGGGCGCAGGAGCACCCCGCCCAGGCCCTGGGCCAGGAAGCTCGCCGGCAGCCAGCCGGACTTGGCGAACGAGGGCAGCAGCAGGGTGTAGGCCCAGACGGCGAACCCGGCCGAGAGCCCGGCCACCGCGCCGGCGCGGGTGGCGCCCTTCCAGTAGATGCCGCCGAGGATCGCCGGCGCGAACTGGGCCACGGCCGCGAAGGAGATGAGGCCGATGGCGACCAGCGCGTAGGCCTCGCTGGCCACGCGGAAGTAGACGTAGCCCAGCAGGAGGATGACGGCGATGGCCACCCGGCGGATGTAGAGGAGCAGCCGGGACACGTCCTGCCGCTCGTTGAGCCGGAGCGAGCGCAGGCGGAGCAGCGCCGGCATGACCAGGTCGTTGCACACCATGGTGGAGAGGGCGATGGTCTCCACGATCACCATCCCGGTGCCGGCCGAGAGCCCGCCGAGGTAGGCGAAGAGCGCCAGCGCCTCCTGCCGCTCGGCCATGGGGAGGGTGAGCACGAAGGTGTCGGCGTCGACGCCGCCGCCGGCGAAGTGCATCAGCCCCCCGAGGGCCACCGGCAGCACGAAGACGTTGATGAGCAGGAGGTAGAGCGGGAAGAGCCAGATGGCCTTCCCCAGGTGGTTCTCGTCCACGTTCTCCACCACCGAGATCTGGAACTGGCGCGGCAGGAACAGGATCGAGAGCATCGACAGGAGCGTGAGGTTCGCCCAGGTCCCGTAGCTGCCGCCGGTGCTGGGCACGGTCATGAGCGCCTCGAGCTTCGGCACCTCGCGGGCCAGGCGGAAGATCTCGCCGAAGCCGCGGTAGATGCCGAAGGTGATGAAGGCGCCGACCGCCAGGAAGGCCAGCAGCTTCACCAGCGACTCGAACGCGATGGCCGCCACCAGCCCCTCGTGCCGCTCGGTGGCGTCCAGGTGGCGCGCCCCGAAGAGGATGGTGAAGGCCGCCAGCGTCATGGCGATGTAGAGCGCGGTGTCGCCCAGGAACGGCTGGGCCACCGCCTTGGCCGGCATCACGATCTGCGGGTAGTGGAGCAGGATGGTGAAGCTGCCCGAGATGGCCTTGAGCTGCAGCGAGATGTAGGGGATGACGCCGAGCACCGCGATCACCGTCACCAGGCCGCCCAGCAGCTGGCTCTTGCCGTAGCGCGAGGCCACGAAGTCCGCGATGGAGGTGATGCGGTAGGTCTTGCTGATGCGGATGATCTTGCGCATCACGAACCACCACAGCGCCATCATCAGCGTCGGCCCCAGGTAGACGGGGAGGAAGCCGATGCCGCTCGAGGCGGCGCGGCCCACGCTGCCGTAGAAGGTCCAGGTGGTGCAGTAGACCGCCAGCGAGAGGGCGTAGATGTACGGATTGGCGATGATGGAGCGGCGCGCCTCGGCCCGCTTGTCGCCGTAGTAGGCGATGGCGAACAGCACTCCCAGGTAGGCGAACGAGACGAGGACGATCACCCATCCCTGGAGCACGTCCCCCCCTATTCCCGCGGCCGTTCGATCACCAGCGCCATCAGCGCGACCAGGAGCACCCAGACCCCGAAGACGAAGGCGTAGAGCAGCGGGATCCCGGCGACGTCGCCGCGCCGGGTGAAGAGGAAGAGGATGGGGTAGTTGAGCAGGATGCAGCCCATCATGAAGACGGCCGCGAGGCGCTGCCCGGTAGGGTCCGAAGGTTTCATGGCCCCGGTGGGGTGAGTATACCGCCGCCGCCGCGGGACGCGTCCGGGCCGCGGCTGGCGCGGGCGCTGGACCGGAAGTCGCGCGGAGGCGGTAGCCCCTTCCGGGGATCGCGGCCCCAGGCGCGCCAGAAGGGCGTGACATTCCGCGGCGCGCCGGTATCTTTCGCTCGCCGAAACGCCCTTGCCGGTTAAGCCTGGGGCGCTCCCACCGATCACCCGAACGAGGACGTACGCAGATGCTCGCTCCTCACCTGCCCAGCGGATCCTCCGACCTCTCCTCCCCCCCGACCACACCGGCCGCGAGGAGGACCCGCCGCCGGCTCTGGATCGCCACCATCGCCGGCCTGGTCCTGGTGGTGGCGGTGCTGGCCGGCGTCAAGGTCCTCCAGATCCGCAGCATGATCGGGGCCGGCAAGGCCTTCGCCATCCCGCCGGAGTCGGTCTCCTCGGCCAAGGTCGAGGCGACGAGCTGGCAGCCGACGCACCCGGCCATCGGCTCGCTGGTGGCCGTGCACGGCGTCACCCTGGGCGCCGAGCTGGCCGGCACCGTCCGCGAGATCGCCTTCGACTCGGGCTCGTCCGTGAGGAAGGGCGCCCTCCTGGTGCGGCTCGACACCTCGACCGAGCAGGCGCAGCTGGCCGCGGCGGAGGTCGAGGCCGCGCTGGCCCGGATCGCGCTGGAGCGGGCCCGCAGCCTCCGCCAGAGCGAGGCCAACGCCCAGGCCGACCTCGACACGGCCGAGGCGCGGGCCAAGCAGGCCGAGGCGTCGGTGGCCGGCCTCCGGGCCACCATCGCCAAGAAGACCATCCGCGCCCCCTTCGACGGCCGGCTGGCCATCCGGCAGGTGGAGCTGGGCCAGGTGGTGCTGCCCGGGACGCCCATCGCCTCGCTCCAGTCGGTCGACCCCATCCACGCGGACTTCTGGCTGCCGCAGCAGGCGCTGGCGGCGCTCCGGCCGGGCCAGGCGGCGCGGCTGCGGACCGACACCTTCCCGGGCTCGACCTGGGACGGCACCGTCACCACCATCAACACCGAGGTGGACCAGGCCACCCGCAACGTGCGGATCCGCGCCACCTTCCCCAACGCCGACGGGCGGCTGCGCCCCGGGATGTTCGTCAACGTCGAGGTCCTCTCCTCCGGGACGCGCCCGGTGCTCCTCATCCCGGCCACCGCCGTGCTCTTCGCGCCCTTCGGGGACTCGGTGTTCGTCCTCGAGGAGGGGAAGGACCCCTCCGGGAAGGCGACCACCGTGGCCAAGCAGAAGTTCGTGCGCCTGGGCGAGCGCCGCGGGGACTTCGTCGAGGTCCTGTCGGGCCTCGCGGCGGGGGAGACGGTGGTGAGCGGCGGCGCCTTCAAGCTGCGCAACGGCTCCGCCGTGGTGGTGAAGAACGATCTCGCGCCCAGCGCCGAGATCCACCCCAAGCCCAGCGAGCAGTGACCGGCCGGGAGCCCGCCCCATGAAGTTCACCGACCTCTTCATCCGTCGGCCCGTACTGGCCATCGTCGTCAACGTGGTGATCGTCATCGCCGGGGTCCAGGCGATCCGGTCGCTCAACGTGAGGCAGTTCCCCCGCAGCGAGAACGCGGCCGTCACGGTCACCACCAACTACGTCGGGGCCGCCGCCGACCTGGTGCGCGGCTTCATCACCGCGCCGCTGGAGCGGGTCATCGCCGGCGCCGACGGCATCGACTACATCGAGTCGGACAGCCGGCCGGGCGTCTCCATCATCCGCGCCCGCCTGCGGCTCAACTACGACGCCAACCGGGCCCTGTCGGAGATCGCCTCCAAGGTGGACCAGGTGCGCCGCGACCTGCCGCCGGAGGCGGAGGTCCCGGTCCTCAACATCGAGTCCACCGACAGCCAGTTCGCCTCGGCCTACCTCAGCTTCTCGTCCCAGCTCCTGCAGCAGAACGAGATCACCGACTACCTGGTGCGGGTGGTGCAGCCCCGGCTCTCGGCCCTGGAGGGCGTGCAGCGCGCCGACATCCTGGGCGCGCGCACCTTCGCCATGCGCATCTGGCTCAAGCCCGACCGCATGGCGGCGCTCAACGTCAGCCCGGCCCAGGTGCGGCAGGCGCTGGCCGCCAACAACTACCTGGCGGCGGTGGGCCAGACCAAGGGGTCGCTGGTGCAGGTCAACCTGACCACCAACACCGACCTCCGCTCCGTCGAGGAGTTCCGCCAGCTCCCCATCCGCGAGCGCGGCGGGGCCGTGGTCCGGCTCCACGACATCGCCGACGTGGTCCTGGGGGCCGAGTCCTACGACGCCGCGGTCAACTTCAGCGGGCAGACCGCGGTCTTCATCGGCGTCTGGCCGCTCCCCAACGCCAACTCGCTCGACGTCATCCAGCGGGTGCGCACGGAGATGGACTCGCTGCAGAAGGAGATCCCGGAGCAGATCAAGGCCGTCATCGCCTACGACGGCACCGCCTACATCCGCAGCGCCATCCGCGAGGTGGAGTCCACGCTGGCCGACACCCTGCTCATCGTGGTGGTGGTGATCTTCCTCTTCCTCGGCTCGCTGCGGTCGGTGCTGGTGCCGGTGGTCGCCATCCCCGTCTCCCTGGTGGGGGCGGTGTTCCTGATGCAGGTCTTCGGCTTCACCGTCAACCTCCTGACACTGCTGGCGGTGGTGCTCTCCGTCGGGCTGGTGGTGGACGACGCCATCGTGGTGGTGGAGAACGTCGAGCGGCACCTGCGCCAGGGGCAGAAGCCGGTCGACGCCGCGCTCACCGGCGCGCGCGAGCTGGTCGGGCCCATCATCTCCATGACCATCACGCTGGCGGCGGTCTACACGCCCATCGCCTTCCAGGGCGGCCTCACCGGCTCGCTCTTCCGGGAGTTCGCCCTGACCCTGGCGGGCGCGGTCACCATCTCGGGCGTGGTGGCGCTGACGCTCTCGCCGGTGATGTCGGCCTCCCTGCTGCGCTCCGGGCACGAGGACCGCGGACTTCCCGGGCTCGTCAACCGCACCTTCGAGCGCATCAAGGCCACCTACGCCCGGCACCTGGCGCTGGCCCTGGAGTCGCGCCGGGTGATCTACGTGGCCTGGGTGGTGGTGAGCGTCCTGGCCCTGGTGATGTTCCAGATGTCGCCCAAGGAGCTGGCTCCCACCGAGGACCAGGGCGTCATCTTCGGCATCGTCAACACGCCGGCCAACTCCACCCTCGACCAGGTGATGCAGTCCACCCGGGTGGTGAACCGCGAGCTGATGTCCGTCCCCGAGTCGCGCTTCACCTTCCAGATCACCCTCCCCTCGGGCGGCTTCTGGGGAGTGGGCATGAAGCCCTGGGACGAGCGGAAGCGCTCGACCGCCCGGATCCTCCCGGAGCTGCAGGGCAAGCTCGCGGCCATCCCCGGGATCCAGACCTTCCCGGTGCTGCCGCCGGCGCTCCCGGGCGGCGGCGGCTTCCCGGTGGAGGTGGTGCTGGCCTCCACCGCCGAGAGCTCGGAGATCCTGCGCTTCGCCGAGCAGCTGCAGCAGAAGGCCGCCAAGAGCGGCCTGTTCGCCTTCCCGCCCCTCATCGACGTCAAGATCGACCAGCCGCAGTCGGAGATCGAGCTCGACCGCCAGAAGGTGGCGGAGCTCGGGCTGGATCTGTCGTCGGTGGGCCAGGACCTCGGCGCCGCGGTCGGCGGCGGCTTCGTCAACCGCTTCAGCATCGCGGGCCGGAGCTACAAGGTCATCCCCCAGCTCTCGCGCGCCGAGCGCCTGAACCCGGAGCAGCTGAAGGACGTCTACGTCACCGGGCCCGCCGGCCAGCTCGTCTCGCTGGGCAGCATCGCCACCTTCAAGGACTCGGTCATCCCCCGCGCCCTGCCGCGCTTCCAGCAGCTCAACGCGGTGAAGATCAGCGGGGTGGCGATCCGGCCGCTCGACGAGGCGCTGCGCTACCTGGAGGACGAGGCCTCCCGCATCCTCCCCAAGGGCTACGTCCTCGACTACACCGGCGAGTCGCGCCAGCTCCGCACCGAGGGGAACAAGTTCCTGCCGGCCTTCATCCTGGCGATCGTCCTCATCTTCCTGGTGCTGTCGGCGCAGTTCAACAGCTTCCGCGACCCCTTCGTCATCCTGGCCGGCTCGGTCCCCCTGGGCATGTTCGGCGCCCTGGCCCTCACCTTCCTCAAGATGCCGAACCCCAACATCCCCTTCTGGACCACCGGCTGGACCACCACGCTCAACGTCTACTCCCAGGTCGGCCTGGTGACGCTGGTCGGCCTGGTGTCCAAGAACGGGATCCTGATCGTCGAGTTCGCCAACCAGCTGCAGCGGCAGGGCCAGAGCAAGCTGGAGGCGGTGAAGAACGCGGCGGTGACGCGGCTCCGCCCGGTCCTGATGACCAGCGTGGCCACCGTCTGCGGCCACTTCCCCCTGACGCTGGTGACCGGCCCGGGGGCGGCGGCGCGCAACAGCATCGGCCTGGTGCTGGTGGCGGGCATGGCCATCGGCACCGCCTTCACGCTCTTCTTCGTGCCCGCCATCTACCTCCTCTTCGCCCGGGAGCACGGCGTCGCGGAGGGGCTCTCCCCGCAGGCCTCCCGCGGGGGGGCGCTGCCGGAGGGCACCCCGGCGGCCGGCGCCCGGGAGTGAAGGGCGAGCGGCCCGCTCAGCCGCCGGAGCCGGCCGTCCGGGCGTACTCGGCGAAGTGCCTGTCGACCCGCCCGATGTGGTCGAGGAGCCAGGCGGAGACCAGCGAGTCGATGGACGTCGACACCGCGTCCGAGTCGCCCTCGCCGTCGAAGTGGGCCTGGAGGGTCCGCAGGCGCCGCACGTAGTCGCCGTGCTCGGCCCGGTGGTCGTCGAGCCGCGGGTAGCCGAGCCGGAGCATGTGCGCCTCCTCCTCCGCGAAGTGGAACTTCGCGTAGCTCGCGAGGTAGGCGAGCGCCCGCTCGATGACCTCTCGCTCGCCCTTCGCCAGCGACTCGAGCACCTCGCCGGCGCGCGCCAGCAGCTGGCGGTGCTGGTCGTCGATGGCGGCGATCCCGGTGGCGAGGGCCGGGCTCCAGGCGAGGGGGCTGGTCATGGCGCGGGAGGGATCTTGCAGGTTGGCCGCGCGGCGCGCCTTGTCCTGCGGCAAGCGGGGGGCCCCCGGCCCCCCGCTCAGGAGGCCTGCCCGGGGCGCGGCTCCGGCCCGTCGTCCGGCGCCGCCCGGCGCACCGCCTCGAGCAGCGCCATCACGTCGAAGGGCTTGGGGAAGCGCGCCGCCACGTCGCCCAGGGAGGCCTCCTCGCGCCCCGAGCCGAAGGCCGAGACGACGATCACCGGGACGTCGAGCAGCATGGCGTCCTGCTTCTGGGCCTTGCGGAACTGCCAGCCGTCCATGCCCGGCATCATGAGGTCGAGGAGGATGAGGTCGGGCCGCTCCTCGGCGGCCTGGCGCAGCCCCTCCAGGCCGTTCCGCGCCTCGGAGACGGCGTAGCCCACGTCGCGCAGCAGCTCGGCCAGCGACTCGCGGATGGCGGGGTCGTCCTCGATGATCAGGACCCGCTTCATGCTCCGCACATACCGGATCCGGCCGGGAGCCGCCAAGGGCGCGGCAGGTCTCGCTCGGGTGCAGGCGCGCGTCCGCCCGCGCGACCCTTCGACGGCGTCAGCGGGCCCCGCCCGCCGGGCTCCCGTCGGGGCGGCGACGGCGGAGGAGCCCCCCCAGCGCCGCCGCCGCGAGGACGCCGCCGACGTGGAAGACGAGCAGGTGGGGGAGGTCGCCGCGCCCGGCGCAGGTGAGCTGGAGGGCCGCGTCCCCGGCGAGCGCCCCCGCCGCGGCCGCGGCGGCCACCGCCGCGCGGGCCGGGGAGGTGCTCCCGCCGCGCAGCGCGAGCCACATCGCCCCGACCACCAGCCCGGCCGCGGCGATCTCGGAGGCGGCGCAGTCGAGGCCCCGCACCCCGCCGAGCGGGGCCCAGCTCCCGGCCGCCACCGCGCCG
>DATIFE010000046.1:0-12672 GCA_035455425.1 Anaeromyxobacteraceae bacterium
GGCCCAGCAGCGCCACCGCCCTCTGTCCCTCGGCGAGCGCCAGGGCGCGGGGCGCGCCCACCGGCGCCGGCGCGTCGCGCCGCTCCTCCAGCGCCCCGGCGAGCCAGGCGGCGAAGCGCTGCATGGCCGGCAGGAAGCTGGTGCGGATGGTCCAGTCCGACCACTCGCGGTCCACGGTCGAGGTGAAGAGCAGCACGCGCCCGCGGCCCCGGCGCGCCTCCACCAGCGCCGGCGCCCCGTCGTCGAAGGCCATGAGGACGTGATCGGGCGGCTCCCCGTTGCGCCGCCCCTCGCGGCCGTCGGCCGGCGCCGGCTTGAGGAGCATGTAGCGCCAGGTCCGGGTGCCCTCGAGGCCCTCCCGGGCGGCGCCGGAGAACACCGAGAGGGCGGGATGGGAGTAGTCCACGGTGGCGAAGCGGGCGGCCCGCTCGGCCGCTCCCGGCGCGCCCTTCTCGGCCGCGGTCTTCACCAAGTGCAGCGGCCGGGGGAGGAGCCCCTTCAGCTCGGCGTCGTAGAGGTCGGGGTCCACCTGGTCGCCGAGCGAGATGAAGAGCCCGCCCCCCTTCTCCACGAAGGCCCGGAGCTCCGCCGCCTTGGCGCCCAGGGACCGAACGTTGAGGAGCAGCACCACGTCGAAGGCGTCGAAGCGGACCTTGCCCAGCGACTCGGCGTCGGTCACGGTGGGCCGCACCGGCGAGGCCGGGGAGGCGAGGGCCGCCTCGGCGAAGAAGGCCTCGTCCTTGTACTTCACCGGGCTGGCGGCGCCGTTCACCAGGAGGGCCCGCGCCTCCCGCGGGACGGCCAGCGTGAGCGTCCGGGCGTCGTCGTAGCCGAGCGCGTCCTCGGGGATCGAGGCCTGCAGCGCCGTCGGCCCCCCCGCCGGGAAGGAGATGGCCAGCTGCTTGCGGACGATCCCGCCCGCCGGGACGGTGGCGAAGGCCCGCAGCGCCACCGGGCCCCCGGCCGCGAAGCCGGTGCGCAGCGACACGGGCAGGTCCTGGGCCGCCTCCTTGCCGCGGTTGGCGATGGTCACCGTCACCCGGAACCCGCGCGGCCCCACCGCCGGGTCGGGCTCGGCCGAGAGGTCGGCGATGCCCAGGTCCGGCAGCGCCTCGCCGCGGGCGGCGTCGAGGACCGTCACCTCGGGCCGCACCGATCCCTTGGGCGTGTGCACCAGCGGGGGCGGGGCGTCGAGGCGCCAGGCCGAGGCGGTCAGGTCGGTGGCCACCACCAGCCGCTGCGACAGCATGGCGCCGCTGGCCGACTCGGAGAGGGCGCGTGCCGCGGCCGCGGTGCAGGCGGAGAGGTCGGCGTGGAGGAAGGTGGGGCGGGCGTCGGCCAGGAGCTGGCGCACCGACGCCTTGTCGAAGCTGGGCGGCTCGGCGCGGGGGCCGGCGTCGCCGGCGCAGACCACGGCGGTGGCGGGCTCGTCGCTCCCGAGCGAGGAGAGCGCCTCGAGGGCGTCGGCGCGGGCGCGCTCGAAGAGCGAGCGCCCGCCGAGCCGGTAGCCCATCGAGGCCGAGGCGTCGAGCACGATGGCGGTGGCCGCCGGGCCGCGCGCCGCCGCCGCCGCCGCCTCGGGCCGCCGGGCCTCGGGGCGCGCGATGGCCAGCGCCACCGCGGCCAGGACCAGGGTCCGCGCCAGGAAGAGCAGGATCTTGCGCAGCCGCAGCCGCCGCTGGTTCTCCCGCCGCGCCTGGAGGAGGAAGTCGAGCGCCGGGAAGGGCGTGGGCCGGGGCCGGCGCCGGAAGAAGAGGTGGATGGCGAGCGGGAGCGCCGCCGCGGCCAGCCCCCAGAGCAACGCCGGGTTCAGGAAGCCGACGTTCACGCCGCGCGCCGCTCCCGCCGCGCCAGGAAGGGCACCAGCACCTCGTCGAGGGGCCGGTCGGTGCGGCAGAGGACGTAGTCCACGTCGGCCTCGCCGGCCTCGCGCCGCACGCCCTCGAGCCAGCGGCCCAGCACCTCCAGGTACCCCCGCCGCACCTCGCGCCCGTGGGCCTCGACCTGGCGGTCGTCCTCCATCGAGAGGAACAGCGTCGGGTCCTCGAAGGGGAAGTCGAGCTCGGCCGGGTCGAGGAGGTGGAAGAGCGTCACCTCGTGCTTGCGCCGGCGCAGCTGCGCCAGCCGCCTCACCACCGCCGGGTCGGCGTCCATCAGGTCGGTGAAGAGCAGCACCTGCGCCCGCCGGCCGGCGTGCTCCATCACGTGGTCCACCGCGGCGGCGAGGCGGGTCCGCCCGCGGGCCTCGAGCCGCTCCAGCGTCTCCACCACGGCGCCCAGGTGCGAGGCGGCCGCCCGCGGCGCCACCGACCGGACCACGGACTCTCCCACCGCCACCACCCCGGCGGCGTCCTGCTGGCGCACCAGGAGGTACGCCAGCGCGGCGGCCAGGGCGCTCCCGTACTCGAGCTTGGAGAGGTGCGCACCCGGGCCGCGGTAGCCCATGGAGCCCGAGGCGTCCACCACCAGCCAGGCGCGCAGGTTGGTCTCCTGCTCGTAGCGCTTCACGTAGTACTTGTCGGTCTTGCCGTAGGCCTTCCAGTCGATGTGGCGGACCTCGTCCCCGGGCGCGTACTCCTTGTGCTCGGCGAACTCGATCGACTGGCCGTGGTGGGGCGAGCGGTGCAGGCCGGAGAGGACGCCCTCGGCCACTGCCCGGGCGCGGAGCTTCAGGCTGGCGAGCCGGGCGAGCAGCTCCGGGTCGAGGAGCGATGTGCCCGGCGGGGTCAGGGCTGCACCTTCTCCAGCAGGCGGGTGACGATCTGCTCGCTGGTCACGCCGTCGCTCTCGGCGCGGAAGTTGGTCAGGACGCGGTGCACCAGCACCGGGCGGGCCAGCGCCCGCACGTCCTCCACCGAGGCGGCCATGCGCCCGTCGAGGATGGCCCGCGCCTTGGCGCCCAGCACCAGGTACTGCGAGGCGCGCGGGCCCGCCCCCCACTCGACCAGCTCCCGGACGAAGTCGGGGGCCCCGGGCTCCCGGGGCCGGGTGAGGCGGGTGAGCTCCACCGCGTGGCGCACCACGTGCTCCGCCGCCGGCACGCGCAGCACCAGGTCCTGGAGGTCGGTGATCTCCCGGGGCGAGAGCAGGCGCTCGAGCTTGCGCCGGGCGCCGGTGGTGGTGGTGCGGACGATCTCCACCTCCTCCTCGGCGCTCGGGTAGTGGACCTGCACGTAGAACATGAACCGGTCGAGCTGGGCCTCGGGCAGGGGGTAGGTCCCCTCCTGCTCGATGGGGTTCTGGGTGGCGAAGACCAGGAAGGGCGGCTCCAGCGGGTAGGTGCGCCCGCTGGCCGTCACCCGGTACTCCTGCATCGCCTGCAGCAGGGCGGCCTGCGTCTTGGGCGGGGTGCGGTTGATCTCGTCGGCGAGGAGCAGGTTCGCGAAGAGCGGCCCCGGCACGAAGCGGAAGGTGCGCCGGCCGGTGGTGTGGTCCTCCTCCAGCACGTCGGTGCCGGTGATGTCGGAGGGCATCAGGTCGGGGGTGAACTGGATCCGGTTGAAGGAGAGGTTCAGCACCTCGGCCACCGTGGAGATGAGCAGCGTCTTGGCGAGGCCGGGCACGCCCACGAAGAGGCAGTGGCCGCGGGCGAAGAGGGCCACCAGCAGGTGCTCCACCACCTCGCGCTGCCCCACGATGCGCTTCTCGATCTCCCCCAGCAGCGCGCGCCTGGCGTCGGCGAGGCGCCGGACGGCGTCGAGGTCGGCGTCGGCAGCGGGGGCGGCGGCGATGGTGTCCATGGGGTCGCTGGTCTCCTGGCGCATCATTCCTTTCGCCCGGCGGGCTCGTGGCCCGCCGGCCGTCCCGACAGTATCTGCGCGAAGCGCCGCTCGCGCGAGGCCGCCTCGGCGTCGCCGGTGCCCTCGGCGGCCAGGGCCAGCCCGGCGTGGATCTCGGGGTCGAAGGGATCGACCCGGTTGGCGAGGAGGAAGGCGTCGCGCGCGCCCTTCCAGTCCTGCCGCTTGAGCCTGAGCCGCCCCATGTTGACGTGCAGGGCGGCGTAGTGCGGATGGGTCCGGGCCGCCTCGGCCAGCGCCGCCTCGGCCTCGGCGTCGTGACCCGAGTTCATGGCCGCCAGGGCGAACTTGCTCGTCAGCACCGGGTAGCGCGGCCCCACCCGGCGCATGGCCTTGCCGTACTCGATGCGGGCGGCGGCCCAGCGCCCGCGCTCGCGCATGATCTCGCCCAGCCGGGCGAAGCCGCGCGCCCGCTCGTCGGGGATCTCGGCCCACTCGGCGTGGGCGCCGTGCCCCTGCCTCGGGTCGTCCTGGAAGCGCAGGCGGCGCAGCTCGGTGTCGCCGCCGGCGGGCAGCGGCCGGGCCGCCATGTACCGCTTCCAGTCGGCCAGGAAGGAGTCGAAGGAGACGCCCAGCGCCTGGGCCACCGCCCGCTCCGCCGGCATCCCCCCGGCGACGTGGTCCAGGATCCGCGACAGCAGCGCCCGGCCCCCCTTCTTCTGCAGGTACTCCACCGCCACCATCACCTCGGCGAAGGCCAGCGAGGCCGCCTCCTGCGAGGGGAGCTTGGCCATCGAGGGGTGCATCTGGGCGAAGGTGACCAGCTTGTCCTTCTTGACCGCGTCCTGGAGCAGGGCCGCCGCCCAGGGGGAGAGCGACTGGCCGCCGGCGCCGCGCCAGCGGGTCTCGGAGTACTTGGCGATCCCCTCGTGCAGCCAGATGGGCGTGTTGTTGCGGGTGCGCTGGGTGACCACGAAGTGGGTGTACTCGTGGGCCGCGGTGTCGAGCCAGTCGTAGCCGCGCACCAGCGCCTTGGGCGAGGTGATCATCAGCTTGTCGAACTTGCACAGGGCGATGGTGCCGCTGGTGCGGATCTCGTCCTCGGTGAGGGTGGAGAGGCGCGCCAGCTCCCGCACGTCGCGCAGGATCTCCACCGTCACCTTGCCCTCGGGCGCGTAGCCGAGGTCGTCCTGGAGCGCCTGGCGCTGGGCCTCGAGCGCGTCGAGCAGGTAGGGGACGAGCACCTCCTCCTTGCCCGGCGGGTAGGAGACGCGGAAGTGCTCGCTCTCGGCGTGCTGGTGGTCCCGGGTGACGTCGCGGGCGGCGCGGGCCAGGGCCAGGTAGTCGATGCCGCCGGCCCGGCCGGCGCCGGCCTTCTCCAGCAGCTCCACCGCCTCGGCGTAGCGCTGCTCGTGGAAGCGCAGCATGCCGCCGAGCACCTCCGCGCCGCGGTCCTCCGGGTGCTCGGCCAGGAGCGGCTCGATGACCGCGCGGGCCGTCGCCAGGTCCTCGTCCGCCAGCGCCTCCAGGGCGCGCCGCGTCGGCTCCGGCTCGTCCGCGCCGGCGCGGGCCAGCGGGAGGAGGGCCAGCGCCAGGGCCAGGAGGCGCCTCACTTGACCAGCTCCTCGTAGTAGCGCTGCAGCTCCGGCTTGTAGGGCTCGGGCGCGCCCTGCTTCATGGCCTCGAGGATGTCGCGGCGGAACTCCTCCGGCACCTTGTAGGCCTCGGCCCCGGGGATCTCCACCCGCTCGTGCGAGAGATCGCCATCGTCGCCCTCGCGCCCCTCCTCCCCGCCCATGGCGAAGGGGAAGGGGAAGCCCTGGCCGCTCCCGCCCCGGGCGTTCTTGGCCATCTCCTCGAGCCCCTTGCGGAAGCGGCCCAGGGCGTCGAGCGCCTCCCGCTGCTGGCCGTGGCCGCGCTGCGGGTTCCGCTGGCCCAGCTCGCCCGCCGCCCGGCCCATGTGCCCCTGCGCCTCCCCCAGCATGGCCTGCGACTGGGGCGGGAAGACCGGCGCCTTCTCCGAGAGCTCCTGCAGCTTCTGCCGCAGCCCGCCGGCCTGCCTCTCCAGCTCGCGCTGGCGCTGCGAGTAGGCGTCGAGCTTCTGCTGGTCGCGCTGCGAGAGGACGCTCCTCGGGTCGGGGAAGAGCCTCTCCAGCTCGTCGCGCACCTTCCGGGCGGGCGACATGGCCCGCTGGGCGTGCCGCCCCGCCTCGCGGAGCTCGAGCGGCCCCTTCTGGCCCAGGGGCTGGGGGAAGCGCTCGGCGAGCTGGGCGTCGTCCTCGAGGCCCAGCCCGAGCCGCTGCATCGAGGGCAGGGCCTTGCGCACCGACTCCAGCGCGGCGTCGAAGTCCCTGGCCTGGAGCGACTTCTCCAGGTCCTGGAGCGCCTCGCGCGACTTCCCGAAGTCCTCCTCGGCGCGCGGCGAGAGCCCGTCCTTGGCCCGCTCCAGCTCCTCCCGCGACTCGTGGGCCAGCTTCTCGAGCCGCCCCGCCTGCGCGGACATCCGCCGGAGCTGCTCCTCGAGCTTCTTGCGGTACTCCTGGCGCACCTTCTCGGTCTCGCCGGCGAGCTTCTCCTGGTCCTTCTCCACCCTGGCGATCTGGTCGCGGAAGGCCCGCATCTCCTTCACCAGCTCGCGGGTCTTCTCGTCGGGCTCGCCCGCCGTCCGCTCCAGGCGCGAGAGCATCTCCTGCATCCGGCTCCCCAGGGCGTCGAGCTCCTTCATGGCCCCCTCCACGTCGCCCTTGGAGAGGAGCTCCTCGACCTTGTCGAGCCCGCCGAGCGCGTCCTTCTGCCGGGCCATCTCGGCCAGGGCCTCGGCGTTCATGTGCTCGTCGCTGATGCCCTTGGCGAGCTCGGCCATGCGCCGGAGCATGTCCTGCATCCGCGCCTTCATCCGCGAGATCTCGGCCACCAGCTGGCGGCGCGCCTCCTCCGACGGCGCCTTGCGGTACTTCTCGAGGAGCGAGGCCAGGTCGCGGCGGCGGGACTGGAGGTCCTTGGCGAGCCGCACCAGGTCCTGCGCCCGCTCCTTGTCGAGGAGCTGTTCCAGGTAGAGCGCGTCCTTCTCCAGCTCGCGGTCCATGGAGGCGTCGAGGTCGGAGATTCGGCGCCAGAGGCCCTCGGTCGCAGGCAGGGTCCCGGCGAGGCGGAGGGCGGTGGTGCGGGCGGCGCTGAGCGGCTGCTCGGCGGCGCGGATGCCGGAGGAGACGTTGCGGAGGGCGTCGATCACCGCGCGCGGCGCGGCCCGCTCCTTGCGCATCGCCGCCGCGGCGTCGCGGAGGTTCTCGTGGAGCTCGCGGGCCCGGCCGTCGAGCGCCTGGGCCCGGGCCATGCGCTCGGGGCCGGGGCGGGGCGCGGCCTCGGGGAGCTCGAGCCGGTCGCCGAGGAGGCGGACCAGCTGCTCCCAGAGCGCCTGCGCCCGCTCCAGCATCCGGCGGCGGTGCTCGGCCTCGCTGTAGATGCGGACCACCTGCGTCGCCGAGGCGCCGCGCTTGGGCCCGGAGACGTCGTCGTTGTCGAGCACCTCGACCCAGTAGAGGAGCCGCTCGCCCTCGGAGGCCTTCCAGGCGGCCAGGTCCAGGTCGAAGGAGCCCGACTCCCGCCGGGTGGACTCGAAGGTCCGCAGCGGGCGCCGCTCCTCGGGGCCCGCGGGCGGCTTCACCACCAGGGAGAGGTCCTTCAGGCCGTAGTCGTCGCTGGCGCTCCAGTCCACCCGGACGCGGGCGCTGGCGTCCACCTCCACCTCCTGCGCCGGCGCGGTGATGCGCACCTCGGGGAAGGCGTCGGGCTCGACGGAGATGGCGATGGGCGGCCCCTCGGCCACCACCTTGCTGCCCCTGCGGAAGCGGAAGCGGTAGCTGCCGGGCTCGTCCACCAGGAAGCGGCCCGAGAGCTGGCGGGAGTCCTTCACCTCGAGCGAGTAGACCCGCTCGGCAGGGCCCGCCGGGCCCGGAGTCGAAGGACGGACGGACGGCACCCCCGCTCCCTGGATGACGATGTCCGCCGCCTCCACCGGTCGATCGGCCCGGGTCGAGAGGCGCACCTCCGTCCCCCGGGGCGCGGCCACCTCGCCGCCGGTGCCGGAGACCGTGCGCGGGGGGCGCCCGGTGTGGGCCGGGTAGAGGAAGGTGAGCTCCACGTCGCCGGTGATGGGGTCGGGCGCCGCCACCGGGGCGGGCGGCCCCAGGCCGGCCAGGCGGGCGAAGCCGCGGCCGAGCGTCTTCCCGCCCACGGCCAGCGCGACCAGGCACAGGGCTGCGGCGGCGCCCAGGGCCAAGCCGGCGCGGCGGGCCGGCGTCGCCGGGATGGCGAGGCCCAGGTCGAGCCCGGAGACGCGGGCGGCCGCCCGCTCCACGTGGGCGTCCACCAGCGGGAGGCTGTAGCCCTGCGCCGCGAGCCCGCCGTAGTCGCGCGACAGCTCCACCGCCGAGACCAGGTCCGACCGCAGCTCCGGGGCGCCGCGCCCCACCGACCGCGCCGTCGCCTCGGGCGACGAGGCGCGCCGCAGGAGGGAGAGGGCGGCCCAGGTGGCAGCCCCGACCATGCAGAAAGCGGCCAGCGAGAGGGTCACCTGCCGGACCGCGCCCGCGTGGCCGACCCCGCGCGCCAGCGCCCAGGCCCCCGCCAGCGCGACGAGGAGGGCCACGGCCAGGCCCAGAGCCGAGGCGGCCAGGAGGAGGATCCTCGCCTCCCGGCGGCGGGCCCAGCGGAGCACCCGTTCGATCTCGCCGTAGGCCGGGGGCATGCAGGTCAGGAACAGGGCCGGAATTCCAGCATTCCGGGCCGGTTCCGGAAAAGGATAGTAACCCGGGGGGCCTCCGGGCACCTGTCATTCAGGCCCCCGCCGGGTACGGCCGACCGGAGAGGAGGTCCTGTGGTAATTCTCCCCGCCTCTGGCGATCGGCCGCGCTGAATTTCCCCGAGCTTGCCCCCGTCCCGACCCATGGAAGCCGAAGAGCTCTCCCTCCTCACGCGAGTCCGCCAAGGCGAGCGCGAGGCGTTCCGGGAGATCGTCGTCCGCTACCAGCGGAAGGTGTACGCCGTGGCGCTGGGCATCGTGAAGGACCGGGACCTGGCCTGGGACGTGGCCCAGGAGGCCTTCGTGCGGGTCCACCGCCACCTCCCCGAGTTCAAGGGGGACTCGTCGCTCCAGACCTGGATCCTGCGCATCGCCAGCCACGCGGCCATCGACTCGGTGCGGCGCGAGCGGGCGTCGTCGAGGCAGGACATCGACGAGGTGCGGGAGGGCGACCTGGCCGAGGGCGGCGAGGGCATCCTGGCGACGGCGCTGGGCTCCAACCCCCAGGAGAGCGCGCTCCGCGCCGAGCTGCTCTCCAAGATCCAGGAGGCGCTGGCGCAGCTCCCGGAGAAGCACCGGACCATCCTGGTGCTCCGCGAGCTCGAGGGGCTCTCCTACGAGGAGCTGGCCGAGCGGCTCGGCATCCACAAGGGAACGGTGATGAGCCGGCTCTTCCACGCCCGCAGGAAGATGCAGGTGCTGCTGCGGAGGTACGCGGGGCTGGCGCTGCCGGCGGGCGGCGAGGAGGGCGAGCCGTGAGCGGGCCGGGCTGCACGCGCTTCGCGCCCATGCTGTCGGCGCGCCCGGGCGAGCTCCCGGCGGAGGAGGAGCGCGCGCTCCACGCCCACCTCGAGGGCTGCGGCGCCTGCCGGGCGCGCCTGGCCGACGAGCGGGCGCTGGACGGTTTGGTGGCCCGGGCGCTCCTGGAGGAGGCGGCGCGGGTGGACTTCGCGCCCTTCGTGGACCAGGTCATGGCCCGGGTCGAGCGGCCGCGGGGGCTGCGCGGGATGCTGGCCTTGGTGGCGCGGCACAAGGTCGCAGCCGCAGCGACGGCCCTGGCGCCGGCGCTGGCCGCGCTCGGGATCATCCTGTACGTTTCCAGGGGGCCCGAGGTGGTGCCGCAGGTGGGCGACGTCGAGGTGGTCTCGGAGGGGCGCGGCCCGGTAGTGCTCTCGACCGAGGCGGGTCCGGTGGTGCTGCTCGGCGATCCGACCGGGCCGGAAGGCACCTAGGAGGGAACATGGCGGCGGGCACAGCCGTTCGTCCTGAGCGTAGCGCCGCCTCGCCGCCCGCGGGCTCGCTCGGGCCGGCGCGTAGTCGAAGGACGAACGGCGCGTTCCTGCTCCTCGCCCTCGTGCTCGCGCCCTCGGCCGGGCAGGCCGCCGAGTCGACCGTCCCGGTCCGGGTGCGGATCATCAAGGGCTCGCGGCAGGGGCCGCCGTCGATGGATCCGAAGCTTCGCGATCTCGAGGCCCAGCTCGGCCGGCTCGCCTACCAGCGCTGGGAGGAGGTGGGGGAGCACTCGCGGTCGGTGGCCTTCAAGAAGCCCGTGGACTTCCCGCTCCCCGACGGCAGCGTGCTCACCCTGACGCTCGAGGACGCCCGCAAGGACACCGTGACCTTCCAGGTGGGGGTGCCGGCCCGGCGCACGCGCTCGCGGCTCACCATCTCCAAGGACCAGCGCATCGTCCACCAGGTCACGGACGAGAAGGACGGCGCGGCGTACTTCGCCAGCGTGCGGCCGTGGCCGTAACCCCCGTTCGTCCTGAGCGTAGGCCCGCCGGGCCCAGGCGCCCGAGACGGCGCGGGCCGTAGTCGAAGGACGAACGGGCGCTCACCCGAGCTGGTAGCCGAAGGCCCGGGCCGCGTCGCCGAGGAAGGGCAGGAGATCCGGGTCGGAGAGGGCCCGGTTGAGCTCGGGCCGTTGCGGCATCGCGCCCCGGGCGCGCTCGTAGAGGACGACCGCGTGGCGGTTCGCGTCCATCGACGAGCAGCAGAGGAGGCCCTGCGCCTCGGGGAAGGCCTGGTAGATGGCACGCGACCAGGCCCGGGCAACGGCGCGCGGGCCCGAGTGGATCGCCATCGAGGCACCCGCTCGCGTGGGCCAGCGGCCGGTGAGGTCGAGGAGGAAGACGTCGTGCGCGAGCGCGAAGCCGACGAGCCAGGGGGCGTCCACGAGGCCCTCGATGCGCCGTTCCGCCTGGAAGACCTCCGCCACGCAGGTCTCCGGCTCGCGCGCGGTGTAGCAGATGGCACGCTCCTGGTCGCGCGGGGGCGGCAGGTGGTGGTCGAAGCGCGCATCCCTCGGGCCGAAGGAGCGGAAGCTGGACCAGCCCAGCGCGTGCTCCCCCCCGCGCCGGTAGATGCGCCAGAGAGTGACTCCCGCTGCCAGGCGTACCAGCTCCGGCCGCGTCCCGCGCAGCACCTCCGGCAGCGGCGGAGCGGGGAGCTTGGCCATGCGTCAGGGCGGGACACCCAGCCAGCGGGCGACCTCGATCACCGGCTCGGGGTCCCGCCCCATGCGCAGCCACGTGATCGGGCTCACGGTCCGGTCGCCGACCTCGAGGTCCGGGTCGGGAAGGGTGAGCCAGTTGTGCTCGCCGGTGGGATCCCGCCCGCGCGGCATCGCGGCGATCACCTTCTCGAGGTTCGGCACGAGCCGGTCGCCCTCGAGCTGGTAGCGGAAGACGCGCCAGGAGCGGCCCACCTTCATGCCGAGGAGCGTGCGCGGCTTCCCGCCGAGCCGCTGCCGGATGCGGCTCGGGTTCACGCCGAGGAGCTTCGCCGCCTCCTCCACCGAGAGGGAGTCGGCGCGGAGCTTCGCCAGGTGGGCCAGGTAGGCGGCGTGAGGGTCGGGCGCGTTCCGGGGGATGCTCGCCCGGAGCCGCCTCATGGCCGGCTCGAGGAGCCTCGCCTCGCGCGCCGTGAGGCCGCCACCCTCGGGCCGCGGCCGGGGCCGGTAGAGCCCCATCTCCTCGGCGGCGAGGTCGAGGAGCGCCACCCGGGTCGCCACCGCCTCCACCTCCTCCGGCCGGAGCGGCGCCCTGCGCCCCTTCTCCCGGGCGCGGGCGCGCAGCACGGCGGCGAAGTCGGAGAGGCGCTTCTCGGAGCGGGGGCTCATGGGCGTCCAGGCTAACGGGGACAGCCAGCGTTAGCTTGCGTTAGTATACCACGCCCGTTCGTGCTGGCCCCCCCGTTCGTCCTGAGCGTAGGGCCCGGGGTCCGCCCCCGGTTCCTCGCCGGGCCCGTAGTCGAAGGACGAACGGAATGGACCCGCTACCGGATGCTCTTGATGATGTACGTGCCGTACACGCCCTGCCAGAGCACGTTGATGGTCGGCAGGAGGCGGTCCATGACCCGGCTCCACCGCGTCAGCTCGGAGGTGGAGACGAAGATCACGTCGGCGGGCTTGAGCGGGAACTGCACCGCCAGGAGCAGGGCGTCGGCGCTGTAGGCGTCGAGCCGGTAGACCTTGGGCTTGTCGTACTCGCCCCGGATGACGTAGATGACGCCGCTGGCCGCGGTCTGGTCGATGCCCTCGACGTCGCCGATGGCCTCGGCGAGCGTCATGCGCCCCTTCACCATGGCCCTCGACTGCGGCCGCTTCACCTCGCCCAGGACGAAGACCTTGCTCCGGCTGCGGTCCGGGACGTTGACCACGTCGCCGTCGGTGAGCAGCCAGTTCTGGCTCGAGTCGCCCCGCTCGTAGAGGGCCAGGAGGTCGAGCTCGTAGACCCGTCCCCCGCGGGTGACGGTCACGTGCGAGAGGTCGGCCTCGGGCGTGAGCCCCTTGGCCTGGGCGATGGCGTCCTGCACCCGGAGCGGCACGTCGGTGATGGGGACCGTGGTCGGCGCCAGCACCTCGCCGGTCACCTGCACCTTCTTGCCGCGGAACTGCACCACCCGCACGTCGAGCTGCGGCCTCTGGATGACGCGGGTGAGCCGCTCGGTGAGGAGGTCGCGCACTTCGGCCACCGTCCGGCCCGCGACCTTCAGGACCCCGGCGTGCGGGTAGAACATGGTCCCGTCGGCGCGCACCGGGTTGCCGGTGGACTCGGGGGTGCGGAACTCGCCGGCCGGGATGGTCAGCTCCGGGTGGTCCCAGACCGTGACGCCCAGGATGTCGAAGGGGGC
>DATIFE010000047.1:0-2516 GCA_035455425.1 Anaeromyxobacteraceae bacterium
GAAGGTGGCGGCCTGGCCGGCGGGACCGTCGAGAGGGACGTTGAGGGGCTGGAGGGAGGTCGGGGTCACGCCCACGGCGTGGAACTGGCTGGAGAGGAGGCGCCGGCCGGCCTCGGCGCAGGCCACCAGTGCCTGGTGCCGCGCGCCGGCGGTGGAGCCGGCCACCTCGCGGGAGGCGAAGCGGATGATGCCCACGCCGAGGACGGTGATCACCAGCACCACGATCACCGCCATGAGGAGCGCGCTGCCGCGCTGCGATCCGCGATCCATGGGTCGAGCTCCTATCCGCCGCCGACGTTGAGGTGGTCGCCGGCGCCAGCCGAGTACGAGGGGAAGAAAGGGGCCCGCACGTCGAGGTTGGGCGTTGCGGCGCTGGTGTCGAAGCGCGCGCGCCGGTAGTTCGGGGGGCCGCCCACGTCGGGGCGGTTGCCCGCCGCCGGCACCACGGCGGGATCGGTGATGCGGATGTCGGCCTCGGCCGAGCGCACCACCAGGCTCACCCGCACCGCGCCGATGTTGGCCGGGAAGTGCGTGGTGCGGCTCTGGGCCGTGGCCGGGTCCGAGTACTGCGGCGGTGCGACCGCGGGCGCGAGGTCGATGCCGGCGGCGTCGGCCGTCAGGGCCGCTCCGGCGACCGCGCCGGCGGCCGGAGCGGCCGAGCGCGGGAAGACGTAGGAGACCTGGAGGTCCTCCACGTCGGGCGCGACCATCTGGAGGATGGGGTTCCCGGCGGCGTCGGCCAGCCCCTGGTCGAGCATGAGGTAGGGGCGCGAGCCAGCCGTGCCCCAGGCGACGGCGTTCCCCGCCAGGTCGTAGTTCTGGATGAAGTAGCGGAAGCGCTCCACCAGGAACACCTTGGCCGCCGGCGCCACCACCACCGCCGGCGAGCCGGGGGGGGCCACCGCCTGGAAGCAGGTGTCGCCGAGCACCGCGTTCTGCCGCCCGAAGGCGCCGGCCAGGTCGCCGAGGAGCGGGACGTTCACGGTGACGGCCGCGGGATCGGCCGGGATCTCGGCCCCCACGGTCACGTAGGCCCAGTACATGCCGCCCGAGAAGCAGGCCACCTGCAGCATCTGCCCGGCGTGGAGGGGCTGGTTGAGCGGCCCCCACATGGTGATGCTGGCCGCGCCCACGCCCGGGGCCGCCGCCAGCGGCCGCATGAACGAGGGGCTCCGGTAGTGGAAGACGATCTCGTCCGGCCCGGCGATGGAGTCGCGGCAGGCGACCGCGGCGGGGCACTGGTAGCCGGCCACGCTGGCGGCCGTGCCCGGGGGGAGCCGGTCGAGGACCAGGTTCGCGATGGCGCCGAAGTCGAAGGCCAGTGCCGGCTCGACGCCGTAGCCCGCCAGGCGGAGGTTCCCGGTGAGGCTCTCGAGCGCCACGCGGCCGTTCTCCTGCATGGCGCGGTCGGAGGAGCTGCGCTGGAAGGTCCGCTGCTGGCTGTTGAGCAGCGCCAGGGCCCCGGCGATGACGATGGCGCTGATCACCAGCGAGACCAGCAGCTCGACCAGCGTGAAGCCGGCGTTGGCGGCGTTCCTCCTCATCGGGCCTCCGCGGGGTTCTCCTTGACGGAGAGCAGGACGACGCGGCGGAACCCCCCGCCGGAGGGCCAGCGGACGATCACCGCGATCTGCATGGAGTCCGAGATGCCGTTGCCGTTGGTGTCGAAGACCGGGTTCACCGGGTAGGCCACGTTCCAGTACCGCTCGTAGCCCTGGGGGAGGTCCGCCGTCGCGATCCCGTTCCAGAGCGTGCCGCCGAGCGTCAGGTCGGCCTCCCCGTGGTCCGCCGGCGGCGCCCCGGTGGCCTCGAAGGCGAAGGCGGGATCGCCCAGGGCGGCGTCGTTGGCGGTGTCGGCGTTGACGAGCCGGGGATCGGCGTAGGGCCAGAGCGCGATCTGGCTCGTCAGGTCCTGGGCGATGGCGGTGGCGCGCATGATGCGCAGCGCGTCGGCGTCGATCCGCTGTCCCTGGACGTGGAGGCCCAGCATGCCCACGGCGGCGATGAGCATGACCACCATGGCGATCATGGCCTCGATGAGCGTGAGGCCCCGCGGCGTCCCGGTCATGCGGCCTCCCTAGCCATTGTTGAAGGCGCGCATGCCGCCGGTGGCGGTGCCGATGACCAGGGTCCGGGTCCCGCCGACGTCGGCCGAGAACAGCGAGAGGCTGGCGCCCTGCATCAGGTCGGCGGTCCCGAGCGGCGGCCCGTCGGCGCTGTAGTACGAGAGCCGGCCGGTGCTGTCGAAGAGGATGGCGCCGCGCCCGTCGCCCCCGGCGAGGCAGAAGGAGCAGGGGGTGGTCACGTTGACGAGGTTGAGCGGCGCCGGCAGGACCGCGCCCGCGCCCATGCCGGTGGGCGGGCCGAAGACCACGCCCTTGGGCAGGTCGATGACCTCGAGGACCCGGCTGCTGGGCCCGGCCCTCAGCACCGCGGGATCGTAGCCGCCGAAGGTCGGCTGGACGCCGGCCACGGTGGAGAAGAAGTTGAAGTCGCCGTCCTCGTAGATGATGACG
>DATIFE010000048.1:0-32226 GCA_035455425.1 Anaeromyxobacteraceae bacterium
CGCCGCGGCCGCGCCGGGAGCCGGCCCCCGCCCCGGCCGCGCCCCGGCGCTCCCAGGCCGACCTGCTCACGGCCGACCCCGCCATCGCCTCCTTCTACCGGTCGGCGCTGGCGGCGCACCCCGCCCCGGAGAGCGTGGGGCGCTGGCTCCTCAACGACCTGCTCGGCCTCGCGGGAGAGCGGCCCCTCTCCTCCCTCCCCCTCTCCCCCGCCGCCTTCGGCCGCTTCGTGGCGCTCGCCGACGCCGGGCGGCTGACCCCGTCCGCGGGCAAGGCGCTGCTCCAGGACCTGGTCGAGCGCGGCGGCGAGCCCGAGGCGCGGATGCGGGAGCTGGCCCTGGAGAAGGTGGAGGACCGGGGCGCGCTCGAGGCCGCGGTGGCCCGGGCCCTCGAGGCCCGGGCCGCCGAGGTGGCGCGCTACCGGGCCGGGGAGAGGAAGCTCCTGGGCGTGCTGCTGGGCGCGGCCCTGCGCGAGACCGGCGGGGCGGCCGACGCCGCCCTGGTGCGCCAGCTCCTGCAGGAGCGGCTGGGGTAGCCTCCCCCGGGCTGCGCGCGCCGTGCGCCCGCGCCACGGATGCGATATTCACATCTCCCCCTCCCGCGGAGCCGCCCGTGCAGCAGACCGAGAACCTGAACGTCGTCGCCCTCGACCTCATGCCCTCGCCCGACGAGGTCAAGGCCCGCCTGCCGCTCACCGAGCGCGCCGCCCGCACCGTGATCCAGGGCCGGCGCGCCATCGAGTCCATCCTCGACGGCCGGGACCGGCGCCTGTTCGCGGTGGTGGGGCCCTGCTCCATCCACGACCCGGCGGCCGGCTGCGACTACGCGCGGCGCCTGGCCGGGCTCGCCGCCGAGGTCTCAGAGACCATCTTCGTGGTGATGCGGGTCTACTTCGAGAAGCCGCGGACCTCGCTGGGGTGGAAGGGGTTCATCAACGACCCGCACATGGACGACTCCTTCCGCGTCGACGAGGGCATGGAGCGGGCGCGCCGCTTCCTGCTCGACGTCGCCGAGCTGGGCGTGCCCGCCGGCACCGAGGCGCTCGACCCCATCGCGCCCCAGTACTACGGCGACCTCGTCGCCTGGACGGCCATCGGCGCGCGCACCTCCGAGTCGCAGACCCACCGCGAGATGTCGTCGGGGCTCTCCACCCCGGTCGGCTTCAAGAACGGCACCGACGGCGACGTGGACGCGGCGGTCAACGCCATCGTCTCGGCGGGGCGCCCCCACGCCTTCCTGGGCATCAACGGGCAGGGGCGGACCGCCATCATCCGGACCCGCGGCAACCGCTACGGCCACGTGGTGCTGCGCGGCGGCGGGGGGCGGCCCAACTTCGACACCGTCTCGGTCTCGCTGGCCGAGCAGGCGCTGGCGAAGGCCGGGCTCCCCCTCAACATCGCGGTCGACTGCTCCCACGCCAACTCCTGGAAGAAGCCGGAGCTGCAGCCGCTGGTGATGCGCGACGTCATCCACCAGATCCGCGAGGGGAACCGCTCGCTGGTGGGGCTCATGGTCGAGAGCTTCCTCGAGCCCGGCAACCAGCCCATCCCCGCCGACCTCTCGAAGCTCCGGTACGGCTGCTCGGTCACCGACGCCTGCGTCGGCTGGGACACCACCGTGGAGATGCTGCGCGAAGCCGACCGGGTGCTGCGCGGGATCCTGCCCGGCCGCGCCCGGGCGGTGGCCGGATAGCCCCCGGGCCGGCCGGGGCGCCCCCGGAACCGGCCGGCGCTGGCGTAGTATCCGGTGCATGCCCTCCCCCGCGACGCCGCGCCCGGAGCGCCCGGGCGCGCTGGGCCACGTCCGGGTCCTCGACCTCTCGCGGGTCCTGGCGGGCCCCTGGGCCGGGCAGGTGCTCGCCGACCTCGGCGCCGAGGTGATCAAGGTCGAGCGCCCGGGAGCGGGCGACGACACGCGCGCCTGGGGCCCGCCCTGGCTGCGCGACGCCGCAGGGCGCGAGACCGGGGAGTCGGCCTACTTCGCCTCCGCCAACCGGGGCAAGAGGTCGATCGCCGTGGACATCGGCCACCCCGAGGGGCAGGCGCTGGTGCGCCGGCTCGCCGGGCGCTCCGACGTCCTGCTCGAGAACTACAAGGTCGGGAGCCTGGCCCGCCACGGCCTCGGCTACCCGGACCTCGCCGCCCTGAACCCCCGCCTGGTCTACTGCTCCATCACCGGCTTCGGCCAGAACGGCCCCTACCGCGACCGCGCCGGCTACGACTTCCTGGTCCAGGCCATGGGCGGGCTGATGAGCGTCACCGGGGAGCCCGACGGCGTCCCGGGCGGCGGCCCGATGAAGGTGGGCGTGGCCATCACCGACGTGCTCACCGGGATGTACGCCGCGACCGCGGTGCTCGCCGCCCTGGCCTGGCGCGAGAGGTCCGGGCGCGGCCAGCACGTGGACCTGTCGCTGCTCGACGTCCAGGTGGCCGCCCTGGCCAACCAGGCGCAGGCCTATCTCGCCACCGGCCGGCCTCCCGGGCGCCTGGGGAACGCCCACCCCAGCATCGTCCCCTACCAGCGCTTCGCCACCCGCGACGGCCACGTGGTCGTCGCCGTGGGGAACGACGCCCAGTTCGCGCGCCTGTGCCGGGTCCTGGGCAGGCCCGACCTGGCCGACGACGCGCGATTCGCCGGCAACGCCGGCCGGGTCGAGAACCGGGGCACCCTGGTCCCGGTGCTGGAGTCGATCTTCGCCGGGCGCCGGAGCGGGGAGTGGATCGCGGCCCTGGAATCCGCCGGCATTCCCTGCGGGCCGATCAACGACCTGGCACAGGTCTTCGCCGATCCGCAGGTCGTCCACCGCGGCGTGCGCGTCGAGGTCCACCATCCGCTCGCCGGGACGACGGCGCTGGTGGCCTCGCCCATCCGGCTCTCCGCCACCCCCGTCGAGCACCGCACGCCGCCGCCGCTGCTCGGGCAGCACACCCGCGAGGTCCTGGCCGAGCTGCTGGGCCTGGAGGAGCGCGAGATGGACGCGCTCCGGGAGAAGGGCGTCATCTGAGCCGCTTGCGCCCGGCCTGGTCCCGCCCGGCCCCCTGGGCCCCGCGACGGCAGGTGGTACCCGCACCCACCCCCGGCCGCCTGCGCCGGGCGGACCGCGCCGGGCGTTGCTAGGATCGCAGGATGCCGCTGCCACGCATCCCCTCCCTGGCCGTCCTGGCGGCGGCCGTCGCCGCCTGCGGCTCCGGGAGCCAGAAGTGCGATCCGTCGAGCCAGAACGGCGCCATCGCCGCCACGGTCCAGGACTGGTACCTGTTCCCGGAGCTCCTCCCGGCCGCCATCGACCCGGCCGCGTACGGCACGCCCTCGGCGCTCCTCGACGCCCTCACCCAGGCGGCGCGCGACCAGGGCAAGGACCGCGGCTGGAGCTACGTCACCACCGTCTCGCAGACGCAGCAGTTCTACGGGGCGGGCCAGAGCGTGGGCTTCGGCATCGTGGCGCTGGTGCGGGGATCCCAGCTGTTCCTGGGCGACGTCATCGGGGGCTCGGCGGCGGCCGACGCCGGCTTCGTCCGCGGCGACGAGATCCTCCGCATCGGCGACACCGCCGCGGCGCTGGTGCCGGTGGCCGATCTCCTCGCCGCCGCCGGGGCCCTGTCCGAGGCCTACGGTCCCTCCACCGCGGGCGTGACCCGCGTCCTCGAGGTGAGGACCCAGGCCGGGGCCACCGAGCAGAGGACGGTGACCAAGCGGGCCTACTCGCTCGATCCCGTCCCGGCGGTGGCCATCGTGCCGCGGACCGGCTCGGCGCCGGCGGGATACCTGGCCCTGCGCACCTTCATCGGGACCGCCGAGGCGCCGCTGCGACAGGCCTTCGCCGACTTCCAGGCCGCGGGCGTGACCGACGTGGTGGTGGACCTCCGCTACAACGGGGGCGGGCTGGTCTCCCTGGCCGAGCTCCTCGCCGACCTGCTCGGCCGCGACCAGGCGGGAAAGCTCATGTACTCGATGCAGTTCAACGCCCGCCACGCGTCCTCGGGCTCGACCACGTTCTTCGGCGCCGTCAGCGGCGCGATGGCGCCGGCGCGGATCGCCTTCGTCACCAGCGGGGCCACGGCCTCCGCCAGCGAGCTGGTCCCCAACGTCCTCGACCCCTACGCCAGCGTGGCCCTGGTGGGCAGCCAGACCTACGGGAAGCCGGTGGGCCAGATCTCCTTCCAGGACACGAGCTGCGACCTGGCCCTGTTCCTCATCTCCTTCCGGCTGGTGAACTCGGCGGGCGACGCCGACTACTACGGCGGCCTGCCCGACGCCGGCTTCCGCGGCCCGCTGTGCCCGGCGGCCGACGACCTCACCCAGCCGCAGGACAGCCCGCTCGAGGCCTCCACCGCCGCGGCCCTCTACTGGCTCGAGAACGGGACCTGCCCGCCGCCCCCGGTCGCGGCCCGGGCCATCCCGCCGACCGTGTTCCCCCGGGCCGCGAGGCCGACCCCGGCACAGGTGGACATGCCGGGCCTGTTCTGAGGGCCGCCCGCCTCAGCCGCCCGAGCCCTTGAGCGCGTCGGGGACCACCTCCCGGTGGAATCCGCGGAAGGCGCTCCCGCGCGCCACGGGCACCTGGGGCAGGAGCGGGCTCCACAGGGGCGCGCCGCCGTCGACCCGCAGGCACTCGCCGGTGACGAAGGCGGCGGCCTCCGAGAGCAGGAAGCAGATGGCGGCGCTGACCTCGGCCTCGGTGCCGAGCCGGCGGAGCGGCACCGCGTCGGCCAGGCGCGGGATGATCTCCTCCCGCACCGACCGGTCGTAGTGGTCGAGCCCGCTCGAGGCGATCCAGCCGGGCGCCACCGCGTTGACCCGGATCCCGAGCGGCGCCCACTCCACCGCCATGGTCCGGGTCAGGTTCACCATCCCGGCGCGGGCCGCGCCCGAGTGCCCCATGCCCGGCATCCCGCGCCACATGTCGGCGACGATGTTCACCACGGCGCCGCCATGCTCCGCCATCGACTGGGTCATCGCCTCGCGCGCGAAGAGGAACCCGCCGACCAGGTTGGTGCGCACCACCGTCTCGAAGCCCTTCTGGCTGATGGCCGAGAGCGGCCCGGGGAACTGGCCGCCGGCGTTGTTCACCAGGGCGTGGATCCGCCCCCGCTCCCGGACCACCGCGGCCACGGCATCCCGCACCGGCCCCTCCTCCCGGATGTCGCAGGCCAGCGCCGACGAGCCGAAGCCGTCCTCGGCCAGCTCGGCCCGCACCCGCTCCAGCTTCTCGGGCTTGCGGCCCACCAGGACCACGTGGGCGCCGAGCGCGGCCAGCTCGTGCGCGGTGCAGCGCCCGATGCCGCTGCCCCCACCGGTGACCACCACGGTCTGCCCCTCGAAGAGGCCGGCGCGGAAGATGGAGCGGTAGCCCATGGCGGCTCCTCCTAGTAGGCCTCGCTGCGGGCGATGACCTCGTTCATGATCTCCCGGGTGCCGCCGCCGATGGGGTACAGGCGCGCGTCGCGGAAGAGGCGCTCGACCACCACGCCCCGCACGTAGCCGCTGCCGCCGTGGATCTGGACCGCCTGGTCGCAGACGAAGGAGCAGGCGTCGGCGGCGGCGTTCTTGGCCATGGCCGCCAGCCCGGGCACCGCCTCCCCGCGGGCCGACCGCACCGCCAGCTCGCCCGTCACGGCCCGCGCCGCCGCCAGGCGGGTCGCCATGTCCGCCAGCTTGTGGCGCAGGACCTGGAACCCGGTGAGCGGCTTCCCGAAGGCCCGGCGCTCCCGGGCGAAGGCCACCGACTCGCGGTAGGCGAGCTCGGCGATGGCCACGCACTGCGCCGCCAGCAACAGCCGCTCGCCGGCGAAGTTGGCCATCAGGGCCGCGAAGCCCTGGTTCTCCTCGCCCAGAAGGTTGCCCGCCGGCACGCGGCAGGCCTCGAACGTCAGGATGGCGGTGTCGCTGGCCCACCAGCCGGTCTTCCGGAGAGGCGCCGAGGACGAGAACCCGGGCGTCCCCCGCTCCACCACCAGGAGCGAGATCCCGCCGTGCCCCGGGCCGCCGGTCCGGGCCGCGACCACCACCAGGTCGGCCCGGGTGCCGGAGGTGATGAACGCCTTGCTCCCGTCCACCACCCACTCCCCGCCGTCGCGGACGGCCCGGGTGGCGAGCGAGGCCACGTCGCTGCCGCCCCCGGGCTCGGTCACGGCCAGGGCCGCGATGCGCTCGCCGCGCAGGACCGGGGGCAGGAAGCGGCGCTTCTGCTCCTCGGTCCCCAGCGCCAGGATGGGCGGCAGCGCGATGCCGTGGCTCCCCAGCCCGGCCACGGTGCCCGGCGAGGTCCCGGCCAGGACCATCTCCTCCTGGGCCACGCAGAGGTGGGTGGCGTCGCCGCCGCACCCGCCGTACGCCTCGGGGTAGCCGATCCCCAGGAGCCCGGCCTCGGCGGCGCTCCGGTGGAGCTCGCGCGGGAAGATCCCCGCCTCCTCCCAGGCATCCGCCCGGGGGCCGATCTCCGACGCGGCCCAGCGGCGGGCCTGGCGGCGCAGCGCGCGGTGCTCCTCGGTCTCGAACAGGTACTCTGCCATGCGCTCCCCCCTCTGCCCGCCCACAGTTGCCTACCACGACCACATGACGCGCAAGTCCCGGATTCCCGGCCCCGCCGGCGGCGAGCTAGCTTCCGCTATCGGGGGCCCAGTGACCGCACATCGGTTTCGGCGGAACCGCTACGAACCCGCCAAGAAGCGCCTCGGAGACATCCTGGTGGCAGCCGGCGTGCTCGACGGCGGCCAGCTCGCCACGGTGCTCGCGCACCAGCGCCGGTGGGGCGGGAAGCTCGGCCAGGTGGCCGTCGGGCTGAGGCTGGCCACCGAGCAGCAGGTGGTCTCGGCGCTTGCCGTCCGGCTCGACTGCCCCTCGATCGACCTCTCCGCGCTGGAGCCCAGCCCCGAGCTGGAGGCCGCCCTGAAGCTCGTGCCCGGGGACCTGGCGCTGCGCCACAAGGTGCTCCCCTTCGGGCTCGACCGGAGCTCCCTGACGGTGGCCATGGCCGACCCCACCAACGTGGTGGTGACGGACGAGCTCGCGTTCCGGGCCAGCCGGCGGATCCGCATCGCCATCGCCGGGGAGCACGAGATCGTCCAGGCCGTGCGCCGCCTGTACTTCCTGGAGCCGGTCCAGGCGCCCGCGCCGCCCCCGTCGCCCGTCGAGGCGCGCATCCCGGAGCGGGAGCCGCAGTTCGAGGCCGGGGCCCCGGCCGCGGGGGAGATCGAGCTCGAGGTCTCCCCCCGCCAGGCGGCGGTGCTCGACGCCCTCGGCCGCGCCGGCCGGGGCGAGGGGGCGACGTCCTTCGAGCCGAGCCGCCTGGCCGCCGCCGTGGCCCGCCTGCTGGTCCTGAAGGGCGTCATCAGCGACGCAGACCTGCTGGCCGAGCTCGCCGCGAGGCAGTGAGGGCCCGGGCCGGCCTAGGCCAGGTGCTTCCGGAAGAACTGCAGGCAGCGGTCCCAGGCGAGCTTCGCCGCCTCGGCGGCGTAGACCTCCTTGCGATCCGAGTTCATGAAGGCGTGCTGGCCCTGGTAGCGGTGGATCTCGAACACCTTGCCCGCGGCCCGCAGCTTCCTCTCGAAGTCGTCGGCCGCGGCCGGCGTGCACCAGTCGTCCTGGCTCGCGAAATGGGCCTGCAGCGGCACCCGGACGTCCTTGGGCGCCGCGACGCTCTCGGGCGGAAGGCCGTAGAAGCAGACGGCGGCGTCCAGCTCGGGGATGCGCACCGCCCCGATGATGACCACGGCTCCGCCCATGCAGAAGCCGGTGAGGCCCACCTTGCCGCCGCGGGCCTTGAGGTGCTTCACCGCGCCTCGCACCGCCTCGTCGGTGGCGGCCTGGAAGTCGAGGGCTGCCATGGCCGCGTTGGCGGCGGCCGCGTCGTGGTAGGGCACCACCTTGCCGCCGTAGAGATCCGGCGCCAGCGCGTGGAACCCCGCCTCGGCCAGCCGATCGCAGACCCCCTTGATCTGGCCCTGAACTCCCCACCACTCCTGGATCACCACCACCCCGGGCGCCTTGGGATCCCTGGCCTCGGAGAGATACCCTTGGGCGGTGCCGCCGCTGATTCGCGGGAAGGAGATCATCTTTCCCATGGGTTGCCCCTTTCGGAGGCCCGCGCATCGCGGGCCGCTCGCGGTGCATCCTAACGGCCGGGCACCCGGACGGCCCGGGCGCCTCTCCCCGGCAGGGGGCGCGAGGTGACGGGCCTCGCCCGAGGCCTGGCGGCGCTGGCGCTGCCGCTGGCGACGGCCCTGGCGGCGCCGGACCGCGGGCAGAAGGCCTGCGAGGCCATCGAGTACCGCATCGACGCCCTCGCCGGATTCACCTCGACCATCTGCACGCCCGCCGGCGGCAAGCGCCCGGGCACGCTTTCCTTCTTCGTGCTCTCGCAGGCGACGGTCTTCGGGGACGAGGACCGCAAGAAGCTCTGGCTCGTCGTCGCCGTGGCGGCCGTCGGCAGCGTCCTCAACGAGGACCCGTCGCTGGCGGTGGAGGACCTGTCGCTGTCGGACTCCCAGACCGTGGCCCGCGAGCGCCTGGTGTTCACCATGCCCGCCTCGCTGGCGAAGCGGCTGCAGGAGCGCCTCCGCAGCGGCCAGATCGACGAGGCGGCGATGTACCGCGAGATCGCCGGCGCCCTGCGGGAGGAGCGCGCTGCGAAGGGCGAGCCCGCGCGGAGGGAGGCCCCGCCGAAGGAGGCCGCGCCCGGCAACCCCCGCCGGTGACCGCAATTACGGCCATCGCACATCCACCCACCCGGGGGACACCCGTCCCTTCGTCGCGCGATACCGGGAAGGGCCCGCACCGCCTAGCGTCTTCCGAAGGGGGGAGCGTGAGCGCGGACTGGACGGCCAGGCGAGGGGGACAGGCTCCCGCGAGGAAGCGGGTCGGCGAGCTCCTGGTCGAGGCCGGCGTCATCGACGGAGCCCAGCTCCAGGCCGTCCTGGCCCACCAGCGCAGGTGGGGCGGGAGGGTCGGCCAGTGCGTGGTGGCGCTCGGGCTCGCCACCGAGGCCCAGGTGGTCCGCGCGCTGGCCTCCCGCCTCGACTGCGCCGTGGCCGACCTGTCGGCGCTGAAGCCCGGGCCGGCGCTCGCCGCCGCGCTGGACCTGGTCCCTGCGGAGGTCGCCCTCCGCCACAAGCTCCTCCCCATCGCCCTCGACGGCACCTGCCTGACGGTGGCGATGGCGGACCCCACCAACGTGGTGGCGGTCGACGAGATCTCCTTCCGCGTCGGCCGGCGCGTCCGCGTCGCCATCGCCGGCGAGACGGAGATCGCCGGCGCGGTCCGGCGGCTCTACCACGGGGAGGAGGAGGCGGCGCCCCCCTGGCTGGCGGAGCCCGCCGCCGGCGAAGACCCGGCGCCCGGCGGCGCCCCGGGGACGGCGGCGCCCGGCGCCCGCGCCTCCCCGCGCCAGGCCGACCTGCTCGCGGCCCTGGACAGCATCGCCCGCGGCGAGGAGTCGCCCCTGTTCCAGCGAAGCCAGCTCGTGGCCGCCCTGGCGACGCTGCTCGTCAAGAAGGGCGTGGTCGCCGACGAGGAGCTGCTGGCCGAGATCTCGGGGTCGTAGCCCGCCCCGGCCCCTGCGGCGCGCCGTCCGCTTCGAGGTGCGGCCCCCCTGTTCTATGCTCCCGGGGTGCAGCTGCGCGAGAGGAACATCCAGCGGCTGGAGGACGAGACCTTCGACGCCCTGGTCCTCGGCGGGGGCATCAACGGCGCGGTGGCGGCGGCGGCGCTGGCGGCGCGCGGGGCGCGCCTGGCCCTCGTCGAGCGGGGGGACTTCGCCGGCGAGACCAGCCAGGCCTCGAGCAACCTCGCCTGGGGGGGCATCAAGTACCTCGAGACCTTCGAGGTCGACCTGGTGCGAAGGCTCTGTCGGGCCCGCAACGAGCTCGTCCGCAGCTACCCCTCGACGGTCCAGGAGATCCGCTTCCTCCTGGTGCACCAGCGGGGCCTGCGGCACTCGCGCGCCAAGCTCTGGGCCGGGGCCTGGGCCTACTGGATGCTGGGCCGCTTCTTCACCCGGCCGCCGCGCCTGCTCTCCCGGGCGGACCTGGAGCGCGAGGAGCCCTGCGTCGACGCCGCGGCCGCGGACGGCGCGGTCGAGTACTCGGACGCCTACCTCCACGACAACGACGCCCGCTTCGTGTGGGGCTTCGTTCGCGCGGCGCTGGATCGCGGGGCGGCGGCGGCCAACTACGTCGAGTCGCTGGGGGCGGAGCGCCGGGACGGGCTGTGGACCACGCGGGCCCGCGACGCCGCCTCGGGCCGCGAGCTGCGCATCCGCTCCCGGCTCCTGGTCAACGCCTGCGGGCCGTGGGCCGACCACCACAACGCGCTGCTGGGCCTGCGCACGGCGCACCGGCACGTCTTCTCCAAGGGCATCCACCTGCTGGTGGACCGCATCACGCCGCACCGCCGCGTGCTGGCCTTCTTCGCCGACGATGGGCGCCTCTTCTTCGTCATCCCCATGGGCCCCCGGACCTGCGTGGGCACCACAGACACCCCGGTGGACTCGCCCGAGGTCCGGGTCACGCCGGAGGACCGGCGCTTCGTCCTCGACAACGTCAACCGGAGGCTGCGGCTGCCCCGGCCCCTGGGCGAGGGGGACGTCATCGCCGAGCGCTGCGGCGTGCGCCCGCTGGCGGTGGGGTCCGAGGGCGCGGCGGGCCGGGACTGGCTCCAGCTCTCGCGCCGCCACGTCATCGAGCCCGATCCCGCCGCCGGCCATCTCACCATCTTCGGGGGGAAGCTGACCGACTGCCTCAACGTCGGGGAGGAGGTCTGCGCCGAGGTGGAGCGCATGGGCCTCCGGCTGGCCGAGCCCCGCGGCCGCTGGTACGGCGAGCCTCCCGCGGCGGTGCGCCAGGAGTACTTCCTGCAGGCGCGCCGGATGGACCTGGACGCGCTCACCTCCCCCGCGTCCTCGGAGAGGCTCTCGACGCGCCTGTGGCGCCGCTACGGCTCGCAGGCCCTGGCCCTGCTCGACGCCATCCGCGCCGACCCCCGCATGGCGGAGGTGCTGATCGAGAACGCCGAGTACCTGCGCTGCGAGCTGGAGCTCGCCGCCCGGCGCGAGATGGTGGTGAAGCTGGAGGACTTCCTCCGGCGGCGCTCCAAGATCGCCCTGGTGGTGCGCCGGGAGGACATCGTGCGCGCCGCCGGCCTGCGCGAGGCCTGCGGGATCCTCTTCGGCGCGCGGGCCCGCGAGAGGCTGCTCGAGTGCTTCCCCGAGGCCGGCGGCGCCGAGGCCACCGCCTGAGCGCGGCCCGCGGCGCCGCGGCTCAGCCTGCCCGGGTGACCCAGAGCCAGCCGACGAGCAGGGTGGCCGCGGTGACGGGGACTCCGGCCCGGAGGTAGTCGCGGAAGCCGATCCGGACCTCCGGGCGGGCGGTCTCCACCACGATGATGTTGGCCACCGATCCGGTGATGGTCAGGTTGCCGGCCAGCGTCGAGGCCATGGCCAGGAGGAGCCAGGCGGTGTGCGGGTCCGCGAAGCCGGGCACCACCGACTTGAGGAGCATCACCGCGGGCACGTTGCTCACCGCGTTGCTCAGGACCGCCACCGCCGCCGTGAACACGGCGGGCTGCTGCAGGTTCCAGCGCTGCGCCACCTGCAGCAGCCGGTCGGTGATCCCGGCGCGCTCCGCGCCGCCGACCACGATGAACAGTCCCACGAAGAAGACCAGGAGCCCCCAGTCCACCTCCTCGTAGAGGCGATGCGGATCGAGGGTGCGCGTCACCAGCAGGGCCGCGGCGCCCAGGGCCGCCGCCATGGCCGGCGGCACCCCCAGGAAGAAGGCCGCCACCACCGCCGAGACCACCGCGGCCGGCTTGCCCAGCCGGGAGAGATCGAGCGGGGGCAGCGGGATCGGCTCCCGGCCCCCGGCCGCGGGCCGGAGCTGGCTCCGGTGCAGCAGGTGGAGGATGCCCCAGTCGAGGAACAGGCCCATGGCCGCCACCGGGCCGAGGTGGAGCAGGAAGTCGCGGTAGCGGATCCCCGAGTAGGAGCCGATGAGCATGTTCTGCGGGTTGCCGGTGATGGTGGCCACGCTCCCGACGTTCGAGGCCGTGGCCACCGCCAGCAGGTACGGCAGCGGGGGCAGGCGCATGCGGCGCGCGATGCTGAGGACGAAGGGAACCATCACCAGGCAGACGATGTCGTTGACGAAGAAGGCCGAGAGGATGCCCGAGGTGAAGACCACCGCCGGCAGGAGGTGCGCCGGCCGGAGCCGGCGCAGCACGAACTCCGCGTTCCACTCGAAGAAGCCCACCAGGTGCAGGTTCCCGACGACGAGCATCATCGAGAAGAGCAGGACCAGGGTGGAGAAGTCGACGAAGCCCAGCGCCTCGGCGGGGCGCACGATTCGGGCCCCCACCATGGCCACCGCCCCGATGATGGCCGCGCCCGGCCGGTCGATCTTCAGCCCCGGGAACTTGCCCAGGGCGAAGACCAGGTAGCTGGCGAGGAAGATGGCGTAGGCCGCGACGACATGGGCGTCCGGCAGGTCGGCGAGGTGCGGCATGTCGGGCCCCGCCTCAGGCTCTCCGGGCGTCCAGCACGGCGCGGACGCGGGAGGCCAGGGCCTCGCCGCTGAAGGGCTTCGGCAGGAGCTCGACCGAGGCGTCGTCGAACCCGTGCCGCGCCAGGATGCGGTCGTCGTACCCGGACATGAAGAGCACCCGCGTCCCGGGCCGGGCCGAGCGGAGCCGCGAGGCCAGCTCGGCCCCGTTCATGGTCGGCATCACCACGTCGGTGACCACCAGGTCGATGGGGCCCGGGTGCGCCGCCGCCGCCGCCAGCGCCTCCGCCCCGTTGGCCGCGGAGAGCACCCGGTAGCCGAGCCTCTCCAGCAGCACCCGCGTCGGCTCCCGGACCTTGGCCTCGTCCTCCACCAGCAGCAGGGTCTCCTTCCCCTTGGGGAGCGACGCCTGCGGCGCGGCCGCGGGGGCCACCTGCTCGGCATCTCCCTCGGCCATGGGCCAGTACACCTCGAAGACGGAGCCCCGCCCCTTCTCGGAGCGGACCTCGATGGCCCCGCCGTGCTGCTGGACGATGCCGTAGACCGTGGCCAGCCCGATGCCCGTCCCGCGCTCGCGCGGCTTGGTGGTGAAGAAGGGCTCGAAGATGCGCCGCCGGGTCTCGGCATCCATCCCGTGCCCGTCGTCGCGAACCGAGAGGAC
This sequence comes from Anaeromyxobacteraceae bacterium, assembly GCA_035455425.1. GTDB lineage: Bacteria > Myxococcota > Myxococcia > Myxococcales > Anaeromyxobacteraceae > JACRMN01. Next base: position 13,154 of record DATIFE010000048.1, read on the forward strand.
GGCGTAGCTGCCCGCCGGCCGGTCCGGGCTCCCCTCCCGGATCTCGGCGGCGCGCGTCTCCACCACGATGCGGCCTCCGGCCGCGCTGGCGTCGCGGGCGTTGACCACCAGGTTCATGACCACCTGCTCCACCAGCGCCCGGTCGGCGACGATCACCAGGGGTATGGGGGTGAGGTTCATCTCCATGGTCACGTCCTCGCCCAGGACGCGCCCCAGGAGCTTGCGCATGCCGTCCACCAGGGCGCTGAGGGAGATCCAGCGCCGCGTCACCGGCTGCCGCCGGGAGAAGGCGAGGAGCTGCCTCGTCAGGCCCGTCGCCCGCTTGACCGCGTCCTGGATCTCCTCCAGCAGGGGCCGCACCGGGTCGTCCGGGCGCGCGTCGGCCAGCCCCAGCCCGCAGTTGGCGGACATGGCGGTGAGCAGGTTGTTGAAGTCATGGGCGATGCCCCCGGCGAGCCGGCCGATGGCCTCCATCTTCTGGGCCTGCCGCAGCTCCTCCTGCAGCCGCGCCCGCTCCGCCTCGGCGACCTTGAGCTCCGTGATCTCGCGGGTGATGGAGAGGATGCAGGGCTGCCCCTGCAGCTGGATGAGCCGCGCCGACATGAGGCCGGTCCCGATGCGCCCGTCCTTGCAGCGGAAGGGGAACTCCAGGTTGTGGACCGTGCCGGCGCGCCGGAGCTCGGCGACCATCCGGGCCCGGTCCTGCGGCGCCGCCCAGATGCTGAGCTCCAGGGACGACCGCCCCACCACGTCGGCCGGCGTCCAGCCGCTCACGCGGGTGAAGCCCTGGTTGATGGCCAGGTAGACGCCGTCCTCGGCCCTGTTGATGGCGATGGCGTCCGGGCTGGTCTCGAAGGCCACCCGGAAGCGCTCCTCGCTCTCGCCCACCCGCCGCTCCGCCAGGGCCAGCGCCAGCGGGACGCTGGCCAGGGCCAGGCCGGCCTCGAGGCCCCACAGCAGCAGGGGGCTCGGGCGCAGCGCCCCGGCGGCGACCAGCCCGACGGCGGCCCCGAGGACCGAGACGCCGCCCAGGCCCAGCAGGTACCAGCGCGCCCGGCCCCAGCGGGTGCGGGCGGCGGAGATCCCCTCCCAGAGCCCGAGCGCGAGGGCGGCGGCGGCCGCGGCCGGCGCGGCGACGCGGGCGACCTCGACCCGCAGCAACCCCAGGAGCCCGGCCGCGAGGCTCGCCCCGGCGACCACCTTGAGGAGGGCGTCGACCGCCGGGCTCCGCAGGCGCGTCTCCAGCACGGACCGGACGAAGAGCGCGCCGAACAGGCCGGCCAGGCCCCCGAGGAGCGGCTGCGCCGCCGCGGGCAGGCTCGCCTCCCCGGGCGCCAGGGGAGGAAGCCCGGCGACCGTCGCCGCGTAGCCGCCGCACCCGAGGACGAACAGGGCGTACCAGAGGTAGCTGGGATCGCGCTCGCCGGCCCCGGCCAGCGCCGTCGCCGCGCGTTGCGCCGCGTCGCCCGCCCCTCGGCTCCCCTTCCCCGGCATGGCGACACGCTGCCATGGCCCGGGACGCCGGTAAAGATTGGCGCGCGACCCAGGGACGCAGGGCGGCAAGGGGCGCGCGCCGGCGCATGGCCCGGGTGTATCGTCGGATCGTCGGCGGAGGGCAGGAGATGCGCGAGGACCTGGGGAGGGCGCGGGCGTTCCTGGCCCGCGGGCGTTTCGCTCTCGTGGGGGTGTCGCGCGACCAGCGCGACTTCAGCCGGCAGGTCCTGCGGGAGCTGCTGCGGCGCGGCTACGACGTCGTGCCGGTCAACCCTGCCATGGCCCAGGTGGAGGGCCGCACCTGCCATGCCCGGGTGCAGGACATCCGGCCTCCGGTCGCGGGCGCCCTGCTCATGACGCCGCCGGCGCGCACGGAGCACGCGGTGCGCGACTGCGTCGAGGCCGGGATCCGGAGCGTGTGGATGCACCGCGGCTCCGGGACCGGCGCGTCCAGCCCGGAGGCCGAGGCGCTGTGCCGGGCCCAGGGGCTCGAGGTCGTGGCCGACCTCTGTCCCTTCATGGCGCTGCCGGACTCCAGCTGGCCCCACCGGCTCCACCGGTTCTTCCGCCTCCGCGCGCACTAGCCGCTCCGCCGCCGGTCCGCGTCTCCGCGGGCCGCCCAGGCCCCGGAAGGAGCTTGCACGGCCGTTTTCCCCGGGCCACACGCCCAAGGGGGGACGATGGGCTCGGACGCTACCTCGCCGGCGGCGCAGTTCGCGGCCTTCCTGGAGACCGTTCCGGACGCCGCGGTCGTCGCGGATGCCCGGGGCCTCATGGTGCAGGTCAACGCCCGGGCGGCGGCGCTCTTCGGCTACGACGCGACCGAGCTCGTGGGCCGGCCGGTCGAGATGCTCATCCCGCCGCGGTTCCGGGGACCGCACGTCGGGCACCGCGCCCGCTACTCCGCCGATCCCCGCCCGCGCCCCATGGGCGCGGGCGGTCTCGAGCTCTTCGGCCTGCGCCGGGACGGGACGGAGTTCCCGGTCGAGATCAGCCTCAGCCCCCTGGAGACGGAGGACGGGGTGCTCGCCATCACCGCCATCCGCGACGTCACCGAGCGCAGGCGCGCGGAGCAGGAGCGCGCCCGCCTGCACGCGGAGGTGGAGGGGGCGCGGGACCTCCTGCGGCGGGAGCTCGACACGCAGTCCCGGGACATCGAGGCGCTGGCGCGCGAGCTGGCGGCCCGCAAGCGGGACCTCGAGGCGGCGCTCGAGGCCGCCCGCGCGTCGCGCGACGAGGCCGACCGGGCCAACCGCGTCAAGGGCGACTTCCTGGCCCTCGTCTCCCACGAGCTGCGGACGCCGCTGGCCGCCCTTCTCCTCCAGATCGACCGCCTGGCCCACGACCCCAGCCCCAGCGCGCGCGCCCGGACCGCGCTCCCGCGGCTCACGGCCTCGAGCCGCCGGCTCACCGCCCTGGTCGAGGCGCTGCTGGCGCACTCCCGCGTCGCCAGCGGCCGGGTCGAGCCGCGGCGGGAGCCCGTCGACCTGGGCCGCATGGTCGACGAGGTGGTCTGGGAGCTGCGGCCCATGGCCGAGCAGAAGGGGCTCGTGCTGCTGGCCCAGGCCCGGGGCGACCTGGCCCCCGTCCAGACCGACCCCTCCCTGGCGCGGGTTGTGCTGTCGAACCTCGTCGGGAACGCGGTGAAGTTCACGACCTCCGGGGAGGTGGCGGTGGCCGTCGCCAGCGGCAACCGCGAGCAGGCGGTCACCGTCTCGGACACCGGGCCGGGGATCGCGGAGGCCGAGCGGGAGCGCATCTTCCAGCCTTTCGAGCAGCTCGACCCCATCCGCACCAAGCACCTCCCGGGGGTCGGGCTGGGGCTGGCCCTGGTGCGGGAGATCTGCGCCGCACTGGGCGCGCGCGTCGAGCTGCGATCCGAGGTCGGCGTCGGCAGCGCCTTCACGGTCCGTTTCCCCGTCGCATCCGCGGAGCGGCCGGGCATCCCCGGCGGCGCGCCCGCGAGGGCCTGAGCCGGCTGGCTGCGGAGCGCCGGGCGGCGAGAGCGCGCTAGCACTCCGCGGGGCCGGCGTACCGCCTCACCCCGTCGAGCAGCGCCGAGACGTCGAAGGGCTTGGGGAACCGGGCCGCGACGCCCTCCAGCCCGGCGTCGGCCTGCTCCGACGACCAGGCCGACATCACGATGACCGGGATGTCGGCCAGCGCCGGGAGCTGCCTCTGGGCGGTCCGGAACTGCCAGCCGTTCATGGTCGGCATCATCAGGTCGAGCAGGATGAGGTCCGGCCGGCGCTCGCTGGCCTCCTCCAGCCCCTTCCGGCCGTCGCCGGCCTCGGAGACCGTGTATCCGGCGTCGGCGAGGATCTCGGCCATCGACTCGCGCAGCGCCGGATCGTCCTCGACGATGAGAACGCGCTTCATCCCTCCCCCCATAGAGAGGTCCCGGCCCCGGCGCACGCCAAGCGGCACGCCCCGGGAGGGAGGCGCGCCCTCCCGGCCCGCGTCCGGAGGTAGGCTCCCGCGCATGGAGTCGCACCAGGCGCTGCGCCAGGAGTTCGCGGCCTTCCTGCAGGGCCAGCAGGACGAGATCTGCGCCGCGCTGGAGCGGCTCGACGGATCGGCCCGCTTCGGCCGGGACCCCTGGCGCCGCGCCGGGGGCGGCGGCGGCCTGACCCGCATCCTCGAGGGCGGGGAAGTCCTGGAGAAGGCCGGGGTGAGCCTCTCGGACGTGGACGGCGAGCTCTCCCAGTCCTTCGCCAGCCGCCTCCCCGGCGAGGGGCGGGCCTTCCTCGCCTGCGGGCTCTCGCTGGTGCTGCACCCCGCGAGCCCGCTGGTGCCGGCCGTGCACGCCAACGTGCGCTTCATCGCCCACGGCTCGCGGGCCTGGTTCGGCGGCGGCACCGATCTCACCCCCCACTACCTCTTCGAGGAGGACGCGGCGCACTTCCACCGCACGCTGCGGGAGACCTGCGACCGGCGCGACCCCGGCTGGTACCCGCGCTTCAAGGCGGAGTGCGATCGCTACTTCTTCCTGCGGCACCGCGGCGAGGCGCGCGGGGTCGGCGGGATCTTCTTCGAGGATCCGGGCTGCGACCTCCCCACCCAGCTCGCCTTCGCCCGCGACGTCATCCGCGCCGTGCTGCCGGCGTGGCTCCCCATCGCCGAGCGGCGCCGGCACCAGGCGTTCGGGGAGCGGGAGCGGGAGTGGCAGGAGATCCGGCGGGGACGCTACGTGGAGTTCAACCTCCTCTACGACCGCGGCACCACCTTCGGGCTCGAGACCGGGGGGCGGGTGGAGTCGATCCTGATGTCGCTGCCGCCTCGCGTGCGCTGGGCCTACGCCCGGGAGCCGGAGCCGTCGACCCCCGAGGCCCGGCTCCTCGAGGTCCTCCGGGCGCCCCGGGAGTGGGCGTGACGGGCCGCGGCGCGGCCGCGGACGGGACGGCGCCCCCGTGAAGCGCAGCGCCGGCATCCTCCTCTACCGCAGGCGGCCGGGAGGCGCCGAGGTCCTCCTGGTGCACCCCGGCGGCCCGCTCTGGTCGCGCAGGGACCTGGGGGCCTGGTCGATCCCCAAGGGCGAGCACGGACCGGCCGAGGAGCCGCTGGCCGCCGCCCTGCGGGAGCTCGAGGAGGAGACCGGGATCCGGCCCGGCGGGACGCCCCTGCCGCTCGGAGCGGTGCGGCAGGCGGGGGGCAAGGAGGTGCGGGCCTGGGGCGTCGAGGGGGACGCCGACGCCGGGGCCATCCGCAGCAACACCTTCGCCCTGGAGTGGCCGCCGCACTCGGGCCGGACGGCGGAGTTCCCCGAGGTGGACCGGGCCGCGTGGTTCCCCGTCGACGTCGCCAGGCGGAAGATCCTGAAGGGCCAGCTGCCGCTCCTCGAGGAGCTGGAGCGCCTCCTGCGCCCGGGCCCCACCCGCTGAGGGCCGGGCCTACTCCAGCCGGCCGCTGGCGAACGCCAGGAAGTCGTCGGAGAGCCGGTGCTGCGCCCGCGCCTCGCCGTCCGACACCGAGACGATCAGGTGGACGTGCTCGGCGGTCCGCTCCAGGAGGTTGACCTTGGTCTCGTAGAAGTCCGGGCTCGCCGGGACGGCGCCGTTGTCGTAGGCCATGGGGTAGCGGAGCTGCAGGAGCTCGGCGTAGCCCTTCGCGGACCACCGCGCCACCTCGAGGCGCAGCCTCTCCTCCAGCTCGCGGGTCGTCATGCGGCTCCCCCCTTCCCCGCCGGCGCCGCCCCCTCGCACCTGAATGGGGAGCATAGCGCGAAGCGGCCGGCGCGACCTGCATTGCAGCGGCGAGGTGCCCGGTGGGATGCTCCGCCGGTCGCCGGGGAAACCGGCGCCCGCTCCGCTCCCAGGGTGACACGCATGGCCTACTACGCCCTCTTCTACGACTACGCCGACGACTACCTGGCCCGGCGCCAGGCCGTCCGGCCCGAGCACCTGGCCCTCGCCGAGCAGGCGCGCCGCGAGGGCCGCCTGGTCATGGCCGGCGCGCTCCAGCCGCCCGACACCGCCCTGTTCGTCTTCCGGGCCGATGGGCCGGAGGCGGTGGAGGCGTTCGCGCGGAGCGACCCGTACGTCAAGAGCGGGGTGGCCAAGGGCTGGCGCGTGCGGGAGTGGACCGTGGTCGTGGGCGGGTAGCCGCGGATGGTGCTCCTCGCCTTCCTCTCCGGCAGCCTGAAGGGGACGCAGTCCCGGTTCGACCAGCCGGTGATCCGGATCGGCCGGTCCCAGGACTGCGACGTGCGGCTCGACGACCGGATCGACGGGGCGGTCTCGAACCACCACGCCGAGATCGTGCGGGACGCCGACGGGTACTCGGTCATCGACATCGCCTCGACCAACGGGACCTGGGTCGGCGGCCGGCGCGTCGCCCGGCACCGGCTGGTGGCCGGGGACGTGCTCCTCCTCGGGGGGCCGGGCGGGGTGGAGGTGCGCGTCGAGTCCGCGGGTGCCGCTCCCGGGACCGCCGACACGCCGCGTCCGGGGCGCATCACCGTTCCCATGGCGCGCACGCCGGCGCCGTCCACTCCGGGGCCCGACGGCGTGGCGATCGCGGCGCGGGTGAAGCAGAGCGCCGACACCACCACCGCCCGGGTCGCGGACCTGGCCGCGGCCCGCGTGGCCGAGGAGCGCGCCCGCGCGGGCGGCGCCAGCTCGGGCCAGACCATGCTCATCATGGCCGAGGCCGTCGCCGAGACGCACCGGACCACCAAGGCCACCTCGGGGCGGCGATGGAGGAAGGTGGTGGCGGCCGTGGCCGGGGCCGGGGTCCTGGTGGCGGCGGGCATGGGCGTCGTCATCTGGAGACAGCGCCAGGAGATCCTGCGGCTGGTCGCAGCCAAGGAGGGCATCGACCGCGAGATCGAGGCGGTCCAGAAGGCCATGGAGACCGAGGGCGACGCCGGCCGCCTCGCCGCGCTGGAGCAGCGCCTCGAGGAGCTGACCAGCAGGGCGCGCAGCACCATCGGCGAGGTCGCCCGGCAGGACCGGAAGAAGGCCCGCGAGCTGGAGGACGCCGGCGACGACCTCGACCGCGCCATCCGCCGGATCCTGGCCAAGTTCGACGCCCAGACCTACGCCGTGCCCCCGGTGTTCAAGCAGGCGCTCCGGGAGCAGATCGACGTCCTCACCCGGTCGAGCAACCTGAAGTTCGTCTACCGGCGCCGCGTCCGCTACTGGCCCATGATCACCCGGGAGTTCTCCGCCCTGGGGCTCCCCGAGGAGATGGCCTACGTCGCCTGGGCCGAGACGCAGTTCGACCCGGACGCCGTCTCCCCGGCGGGCGCCAAGGGGATGTGGCAGATGACGGCCTCCACCGCGCGCGAGCTGGGGCTGCGGGTGGACGACCATGTGGACGAGCGGCTGGACGTCGGCCGCCAGACCAAGGCCGCTGCGCGCAAGCTCGCCAACCTCCTCTCCCTCTTCGGCACCGACTCCTTCATGCTGGCCATGGCGAGCTACAACCGGGGCGAGGCCGGCGTCCGGCGCGTGCTCCTCGAGGTCGCCCAGGAGAAGGACGGGTTCCGCAAGGAGAAGCGGGACTTCTGGCACCTCTACCGGCTGAAGCGGCTCCCGGCGGAGACGCTGGACTACGTTCCCCGGGTGCTGGCGGCGGCGGTGGTCTGCAGCGAGCCCGCCCGCTACGGGCTCGAGCCCCCGGAGACGCCGCCGCGGGGCCCTTGACCGGCCCTGCGGCATCGCGGCGGCGCCGCTCCGCGGCGCCGGCACTACAGTGGAAGCATGCGGCGCGCCCGCGCAGCGGCCGCCGCGGCCCTGCTCCTCCTGGGCACGGCCGCGCGATCGGAGGGCTCCTGGAGCTTCCAGGTGCTCCTCGGCGGCCCGCTCAACCTGCCGATGCCGCTCACCATCCGGCAGGCGGGCCAGCCGGACATCCGGCTCACGGCCCACTACTCGAGCCGGCCGTTCCAGCTCCCGCTCCACTGGGGCATCCAGGTCGCCCGCCAGAGCGGCGGGGCCGACTGGGCGCTCGAGCTCGTCCACCAGAAGCTGTACCTCGACAACCCTCCGCCAGAGGTCCAGTACTTCAGCATCACCCACGGCTTCAACCTGCTGACCCTGAGCCGCGGCTTCCGCCTCGGCGACGGCCTCTGGACGCGGGTCGGCGCCGGGGCGGTGCTGGCCCACCCGGAGAGCATGGTCCGGGGCCTCGAGTTCTCGGGCGGCGGGCTCCTCGGCTCCGGCCAGTACCTCTGCGGCGCCACGCTCGTCGCCACCCTGGAGAAGCGCATCGCCCTCGCCGACCGGCTCTACCTGGCGCTCGACGGGAAGGTCGCGGCCTCCTATGCCCGCGTCCCGGTGGCGGGCGGCGACGCCTCGGTGCCGAGCGTCTCCTTCCACCTGCTCTCGGGGCTCGGGTACGGACCCGCCGACTGAGGGGCGGCGCCGCGGGGATCCCCCGCCCTCCGCGCTCAGGCCCTGGCGCCCGGGGCCGGCTCCTCGGCCACCTGGTAGAGGGGGCCGGCGTGGTGGTGGCACAGGCGCCAGGCGCCGCCCTCCCGCACGAAGACGTTGGTCGCGACCAGGGCCTGGCCGCCGGGGATCCGCTCCTGGCAGACGACGAAGGCGGCGGAGCCGGCCACGTGCGCGGTGGCGGCGGCGCAGCGGACGGCGGGCGCGTCGCCGGAGAGGATGGCGCGCCAGCTCGCCATCACCTCCTCGCGCCCGCGCAGCGCGTTCCAGCCCGGGTGCACGCAGGCGACCGGCGCCGCGCGCGCCCAGAGCGCGTCCAGGGCGGAGAAGTCGCGGCCGGCGAAGGCGGCGTAGAAGGCGGTGTTGGCGTCGAGGATCTCGATCTCGTCGGGCGACATGGGCGGCTCCTGGCCCGGGCGGGCCCCCACGGTCCTAGCGGGGGAGCCGGCCGCGACCCACTCCCTCGGGGGTCAGACGCGGGCGTGCATCAGGTGGCCGCCGCCGGGCAGGGCCAGCCCGTCGGCGCGGCCCCGGAGGTAGCGGGCGCCGAGGGCCTCCGCCGCCAGGTCCTCCACCTCGGAGAAGCCGAGCCGCCGCACCTCGGCGAGCAGCGCCGCCGGCTGGAACGAGCTCCGGAAGGGCTCCCCGACCGCGGCGACGCCCGCCGCCAGCTCCCGGTGCGCGCGCCGACCGGCGCCATCGCGGTCCTCCGCGCGCTCGGAGTAGTCGAAGACGATCTCGCTCCCGCCCGGGAGGCTCGCGGCGAAGGACAGCGTCTCCAGCACCGCCTGGCGCGGCAGGTACGGCGTCACGCCGAGCCAGGCGAGGAAGGCCGGCCGCCCTGCGTCGAAGCCCGCGCGCGCGAGCCCGGCGGCCGCCGCCTCGCGCTCGAAGTCCACCGGCGCGTAGGCGACGGAGCCCGGAACGGCGATCCCCGCCTCGGCCAGCCGGGCGCGCTTCCAGGCCTGGGTGGCGGGATGGTCCACCTCGAAGACCACGAGCCCGGGAAGCGCGGCCCGGTAGGCGAAGGTGTCGAGGCCGGCGCCCAGGAGCACGTACTGGCGGACGCCGCGCCGGTGGGCCTCGGCCAGGCAGTCCTCGGCGTAGCGGCTGCGCACGGCCACGAAGGCCCGCAGGCCCGGGCGCCTCGCGTGAACGTCCTCGCCGCTCCGCAGGGAGCGCTCGGCCTCCGGCCCGACGATCCGGAGCGCCAGGGGGTCGGCGAAGACCGGGGGGACGTCCTGGATCTGATGGGCGGCGCGGTACAGCGCGGCGCCCAGGGCGGTGCGGCTGGCCTGCTCCATCTCCGGGGTGCAGCCGGCGCCCGCCGCCGGGAGGGCGCCGGACGAGGCCCCGTCCCGTCAGCGGAGAAGGCCCTTCAGCAGCCCCTCCAGCCCCTGGGCGTCGGGGAGCTGCCCGCCCGGGGTGAGCTTGTCCACGAAGCCCGGGAGGACCTGCGCCAGCTGGGAGGCCAGGGCGTCGGGGGCCAGGCCGTGCTGCTGCGCCAGCTGCTGCACCCGGTCCTTGCCCAGCACCTGCTGGATCTGGTCCGGCGAGACCGGGAGATTCGCCCCGGTGCCGACCCATGAGCCCACGACGTCGCCGAGCCCCTTGTCGGAGAAGGCCTTCACCAGGCCGGCCAGGCCGCCCTGCGTTCCCCCCAGCATCTGGAGCAAGGAGCCCAGCATCTGGTTCTGGCCCTTGCCGCCGGTGAGCATCCCCATGACCTCGTCGAGAAGTCCCATGATCGCCTCCGCTCCGTGGCTACTGCTTGTCGAGCCACTCCGCCACGCCGCCGTGGCGCGAGCACGCGCCGCTGTGGCCCTTGGCATGCGAGTACGTGCCGTCCTTGCACCGGGCGATGGCGCCGGTGGGATCGGTGTTGGCCGGCGTGGCCGGGGCCGTCCCCGCCGGTCGCCGGGAGGGCACAGCCGGGGGCGCCGCGGCGGGTGCGGGGGCAGGAGCGGCGGCGGGGGCCGGTGGCGGGGCCGCTGCCGGAGCGGGAGCGGGCGGCGCTGCGGCCGCGGCCTTGGCCTTCTTGGCCACGCCTCCGTGACCCCGGCAGGCTCCCCTGCCCGCCTTGGAGGTCGTCCCGTCCTGGCAAACCACGGTCGCCGGCGCCGCAGCGGCCGCGGCCTCGGCCTTCGGCTCGTCCTTCTTCGCCTTCCGGGCCTTCTTGGCCGCGGCGGCCCTGGGCTCGGCGGCCTTCTTGGCCTCGGCCGCGCTCTTGGCCGCCGCCGTGGTGGCCTTCTTGTCCACCCCGCCGTGGCCGCTGCAGGCGCCCTTGCCGGCCTTGGACGTCGTCCCATCCTTGCAGATCACGGTCCGGTCGGCGGCCCAGGTGGGCGAGGCGAGACCGATGGCGAGCAGCAGCACGAGGCAGCGTTCGAGCTTCACGGCGACCCCCTGGAAGAGTGGTGGAAAGGCGAGGCGGCAGGATCCTCCACCCAGGGCCACTTGACGAGAGCCCGGTCAGGTTGGCCCCTGCGAGCGGCTTTGGGGATACTGCAAGACCCCAGCCGGAGGAAGTGACGGCATGTCGCGACGGCCGCCCAGGGAAGAGGTGCGGATCGGGATCTCCTCCTGCCTGCTCGGGCACGAGGTCCGCTACGACGGCGGGCACAAGCGCGACGCCCTCGTCACCGGGGCGCTGTCGCACTTCATGACGTTCGTCCCGGTGTGCCCGGAGGTGGAGTCGGGAATGCCGGTTCCCCGGCCGCCCATCCGCCTCGTCCGGCTGGGAGGCCGCGTCCACCTCGTCGAGCCGAGGAACGGCGTCGATCACACCCAGCCGATGCGGAGCTGGTCCGAGGCAAAGGTCCGCGAGCTCTCGAGGCTCGAGCTCTCGGGCTACATCCTCAAGAAGGACTCGCCGTCCTGCGGGATGGAACGGGTCAAGGTCTACCCGGCGAAGGGGCCCGGGGTGCGAGACGGCGTCGGCCTCTTCGCGGAGGAGCTGCTGCGGCAGATGCCTCTGCTGCCGGTGGAGGAGGAGGGGCGGCTCAACGACCCGGTCCTGCGCGAGAACTTCGTGGAGAGGGTCTTCGCGTACCGGCGGCTCCGGGCGCTCCTCGCCGGGCGCTGGACGGTCGGCGACCTGGTCCGCTTCCACACCGCCGAGAAGCTGCTGCTGCTGGCGCACGAGCCGAGGGCGTACCAGCTCCTGGGAAGGCTGGTGGCCCGGGCGAGGCAGCTCCCCCGCGCCGAGGTGGAGTCGACCTACGGGGAGGCCTACAGCCAGGCCCTGCGCGTGCCGGCGACGCGGGGGAAGCACTGCAACGTGCTCCAGCACATGGCCGGGTACTTCAAGGACCGGATCGAGCCGGGGGAGAAGGCGGAGCTGCAGGAGACCTTCGCCGACTACCGCCGGGGCCTGGTCCCGCTCGTGGTCCCGATCACGTTGCTGCGCCACCACCTGCGCAAGCACGGGTCCCCCTATCTCGAGGGGCAGTCCTACCTCGAGCCCCATCCCCGGGAGCTGATGCTGCGCAACCACGCCTGAGGCGGCGCCGCACCCGCGGCGCGCCGGCCTACCCGTGGTCGACGCCCAGCGTCCGCTCGATGCGACGGTCCGGGACCAGCCAGACCAGCGCCACCGCCACGTAGATGGCGATGGCCGTCCAGCGGCTGGCCGCGGCCAGCGGGATGGCCACGGCGTAGGCGACGACCGAGGCCTTCCCCTTCCAGTCCTGGCCGAGCGCACGGGCCAGCGTGGAGTCGGCGGGGTGCAGCGCCAGGAGGGCGCGGGTGAGGAGGAAGTAGGCGACGGCGGCCAGGAGCAGGACGGCGCCGTAGACCGCCACCGGCACCGGTGCGGCGTCGTGCTCGCCCATCCAGGCCGTGACGAAGGGGATGAGCGAGAGCCAGAAGAGCAGGTGGACGTTCGCCCAGAGCACGCGTCCGTCCACGCGCTGGACGGCGTGCAGCAGGTGGTGGTGGTTGTTCCAGTAGATGGCCAGGAACACGAAGCTCAGCAGGTAGCTGGAGAGCTTGCCGGCCAGGGGAAGCAGGTCCGCCAGCGCCGTGCCGTGGGGCGGCCTGAGCTCCAGCACCATGATGGTGATGACGATGGCGATGACGCCGTCGCTGAAGGCCTCGAGGCGGGAGCGGGTCATGGGAGCTCCGTTCTAGCCGGCACGTCCGGTGTCCGCAGGGCCCGTTCCGGTTCAGCGGCGTGGCCGCCAGACGCGCGGGATCGAGGGCCCGCCAGGAGGCTGCGCCAGCCGTCCGGCTGCGCTAGAGCGGCGGGTGGGCGGGGACCCGACAGGAGGAAGCGATGCCCGACCCATTCGGCCTCTCCACCATCGGTCAGATCGCCCTCACCGTTCGCGACCTCGATCGCGCCGTGGCCTTCTATCGCGACCGGCTCGGGGTTCGGCACCTCTTCACGGTCCCGGGGATGGCGTTCTTCGACTGCGGCGGTGTCCGGCTGCTCCTCGGCCTCCCGGAAGGGGACGAGCCCGGGCGACCCGGCGCCGTGCTCTACTTCAGGGTCCCCGACATCGACGCGGCCCGTCGGGCGCTGGGCGAGCGCGGCGTGGCGTTCGAGTCCGAGCCGCGTCTGGTCGCACGCATGCCGGACCACGAGCTGTGGCTCGCCGTCTTCCGCGATCCGGACGGCAATCCGCTCGAGCTGATGTGCGAGAAGCGCTGACGGCGCGCCCCGGCGCGGCCGGTGCTAGGCCGTCCCGGGCCCGGACCGCGCGGCCAGCTCCCGCGCCCAGGCCGCGAAAACCTCGAGTGAGCGGAAGCGCAGCGCCCCCTCGAGCTCGTCGGGCCAGGCGCCGGAGCCGCCCAGCGCCAGCTCCGCCCCGCCGGCGCGGCAGGCCTCGGCGGCAGCGCGCGCCTGCCGCCGCAGCGCCAGGGCGTCGGTGGAGGCACAGGAGGCCGAGAGCGCCACCAGCCGCACGACTCCCTGGCGCACCATGGCCGCGATCTCCCCGGGCGGCGTCCCCCGCCCCGCCCAGAGCGTGACCCAGCCGGCCTCGCGCAGGCAGAGCTCGGCCAGGGCCAGCCCGAGGGTGTGGTCGTCCCCCTCGGCCGTGGCCAGCAGGGCGCGCGGGGCCCGGGGGTCCAGGGGCAGGGTGACGGAGAGTCGCACCAGGGCGCGCGCCAGCCGCTCGGAGGCCAGGTGCTCCTGGGTGATGGAGAGCGCGCCGGCCTCCCAGCGACGCCCCATCTCCACCAGCGCCTCGCCCAGGATCGCCGCCACCCGGGACCAGGCACCGCGCCGCCCCCTCTCCGCCAGCAGCTGCGCCTCCACCGCGTGGTCGTCGTCGGTCGCCACCAGCAGGTCCACCCAGCCGGCCGCGCCGCCGCGAGCCTCGGCGCTCAGGAAGCGCTCCACCGCGGCGCGGGAGAAGCGGCGGTGCCCGCCCGGGGTCCGGACGCACGTCAGGAGGCCCTGGTCGGCCCAGCGCTTCACGGCCGTCGGGCCGACGCCCAGCAGGCGGGCCGCCTCCTCGGTTCCAATCAAATCGTCTATATCGACTACATTGCCCATTTCGTCCCTCGCGACCGGAGAGGACATCTACCCTTATTTTATCAGGGTAAAATATGGCATCGCTCTTCCCTTGACGTCCCTGATGGGTCGATCGCTGCGGAGACGTTTTAGTCGTATTAGTCATGCGGCCCATGATCACGGGAATCGAGCTGGCCGAGCGAGGCCTCGTTCCCGAGCCGGTGATCCGGCTCGGCATCCGCAACCTCCTGCGCAGGCGCCTGGCGCAGGAGGGCCGGCGCCACGCCGACCGGGAGGCAGCCCTGGCGCGCCTGGTCGGGGAGATGTCCGGCGCCGACGTCGCGCCGGTCCCGGAGCTGGCGAACGACCAGCACTACGAGGTGCCGGCGGCCTTCTTCAGGCTGATGCTGGGGCGGAACATGAAGTACTCCTGCGCCCTCTGGCCCGCGGGGACCGCCACCCTGGAGGCGGCCGAGGAGGCCATGCTGGCGCTCACCTGCGAACGGGCCCAGCTCGGCGACGGCCAGCGCATCCTGGAGCTGGGGTGCGGCTGGGGGAGCCTGACCCTCCACGTCGCCGCCCGCTGGCCCGGCTCCCAGGTGCTCGCGATCTCCAACTCCGCGTCCCAGCGCGAGCACATCCTGGCGCAGGCGGCCCGCCGCGGCCTCGCCAACGTCCAGGTGGTCACCGCCGACATGAACGCCTTCGCGCCCGAGGGGCGCTTCGACCGGGTGGTGTCGGTGGAGATGTTCGAGCACATGCGCAACTGGCCCGAGCTGCTCCGGCGCATCGGCGGGTGGCTTCGTCCCGGCGGCAAGCTCTTCGTCCACGTCTTTGCCCACCGGCTCTACGCCTACCCCTTCGAGAGCACGGGCGACGACGACTGGATGGGGCGCAACTTCTTCACCGGCGGCCTGATGCCCTCCGACGATCTGCTGCCGCGGGTGCGGGGCCCGCTGGATCTCGAGGGCCACTGGGTGGTGCCGGGCACGCACTACGCCCGGACCGCCGAGGCCTGGCATCGCAACCTGGTGCGGCACTCGGCCGCCGCGGCTGCCGCGCTCGGGCTCCCACCGGCCGAGGCCCGGCTGCAGCTGCGGCGCTGGCGCATCTTCCTGCTGGCCTGCGCCGAGCTCTTCGGCTTCGCCGGCGGCTCGGAGTGGATGGTGTCTCACTACCGGCTGGCAGCCAGGGGGGCCTGAGCCATGCGCGTGGCGGTCGTCGGCTCCGGGATCTCGGGACTGGTGTGCGCCCACCTCCTCGGGCCGCGCCACGACGTGGTGCTGTTCGAGTCCGACTCGCGGGTGGGCGGCCACACCCACACCCGCGAGCTGGAGGACGGCGGACGGATGGTGGCCGTGGACACGGGGTTCATCGTCTTCAACGAGCGCACCTATCCGAGCTTCGTGAAGCTCCTGCGCCGGCTGGGCGTGGCCTGTCAGGAGAGCGACATGAGCTTCAGCGCCCGGAGCGACCGGCGCGACTTCGAGTACGCCGGCCCCGGGCTCTCGCCCCTCTACGCCCAGCGGAGGAACCTGCTCTCCCCGGGATTCCACCGCATGGTGCTCGACGTGCTGCGCTTCTACCGGGAGGCGCGGGAGCTGCTCGCCGAGGGACCGGAGGTGGGCCTGGTGGACTGGCTGGAGCGCCGCGGCTACTCCCGGGCCTTCGTCGAGGACCACATCCTCCCCATGGCCGGCGCGGTCTGGTCCTCGAGCCGCGCTGCGGCGCGCGACTTCCCGGCCCGCTTCCTGGTCCGGTTCTTCGACAACCACGGCTTCCTGGACGTCTCGCGCCGCGTGCCCTGGCTCACCCTCCGCGGGGGATCGCACCAGTACGTCCGTGCCATCCTGGCCGGGTTCCGGGGGGAAGTGCGCACCGGCTGCCCGGTGGAGCGGGTCCGGCGGACCGGGCCCGGAGTGGAGGTGAAGCCGCGCGGCGCCGCCCCGGAGCGCTTCGACCACCTGGTGCTGGCCTGCCACGCCGATCAGGCGCTGGGGCTGCTGGCCGACCCGTCGCCGGTGGAGAAGGAGCTGCTCTCCTCCTTCCCCTACCGCGAGAACCGGGTCCAGCTGCACCGCGACGCGCGCGTCATGCCGCGCAGCCGTCCGGCCTGGTCCTCCTGGAACTACCACCTCGACGACGACGGGCAGGAAGGCGCCTGCGTCACCTACTGGATGAACCGGCTGCAGCGGCTCCAGGCGCGAAGCGACTGGTTCGTCTCCCTGAACCGAGACGGAGCGGTGGACCCGGAACGCGTCCAGGAGCGGATCGCCTACCAGCACCCGGTGTTCTCCGCCGACGGCCTCGCGGCCCAGGCGCGGCATGCCGAGCTGATCGGGCACCGCGACACCAGCTACTGCGGCGCGTACTGGCGCAACGGCTTCCACGAGGACGGGGTGGTGAGCGCGCTGCAGGTCTGCCAGCGCTTCGGGGTCAGCCTGTGAGCCGCGAGAGCGCGATCTACGCCGGCAGCCTGGCCCACGCCCGCCGGGGTCCGTTCCCCCATTCCTTCCGCTACCGGCTCTACATGCTCTACCTGGACCTGGCGGAGCTCCCCGGGCTGCTCGCCGAGCCGGGCCCGCTGCGCGGGGGGCGGCTGGGCCTGCTCTCCTTCGAGCGCGCCGACTACCTCCGGGGAGGAGCCGACCTCGCCGAGGAGGCGCGCGCCCGCGTGGAGCGGGCGCTCGGCTTCCGCCCCGCCGGCCCGGTCCGCCTGCTCACCCACGTCCGCTCGCTGGGCTACGTCTTCAACCCGGTGAGCTTCTACTTCTGCTTCGCCGCCGACGGCTCCACGCTGGAGGCGGTGGTGGCGGAGATCACCAACACCCCCTGGGGCGAGCGCCACGGCTACGTGCTCCGCGCCGGCCCGGATGGTGCGGCCGCCGAGTTCCCCAAGGCCTTCCACGTCTCGCCCTTCCTCGGCATGGACCACGGCTACCGCTGGCGCATCGGCGCCCCTGGCCCATCGCTGGCCGTGGAGATGGTGAACGAGCGCGACGGCCAGGAGGTCTTCCGCGCCCGGCTCGAGCTGCGGCGCCGGACCTGGTCCGCTCGCCAGCTCTGGCGTGCCGCGCTGGGCATGCCGCTCATGGCCTGGAAGGTCCACGCCGCCATCTACTGGCAGGCCCTGCGGCTCTGGGCCAGGGGCGCGCCCTTCTTCACCCACCCGCAAAAGGTCGCAACCGCCAGGAGGACACCATGAGCCCGAGAGCAGCATCCGCAGCAACCCGCCCCGTCGTCGACGGAGGCATGCCCTGGTGGCGACGGCTGGTGCTGGACCGGCTCTCCCGGCTGGCCGAGGGAAGGCTCGCGGTCCGCGACGCCTGGGGCGAGGCCACCCTGGGACAGCAGGCCCCCGACGGCGTCGCCGGCCGCGTGCACGTCCACGAGCCGCGCTTCTGGCGCCGGGTGGCGACCGGCGGCACGCTGGGCGCCGCCGAGGCGTACGCGGACGGCGACTGGGACGCCGACGACCTCACCGCGGTGGTCCGGGTGCTGGCCCGCAACGCCGACGCCCTCGACGCGGTCGAGGGTGGCCTGGCGCGGCTGCGCCGCCCGGTCGACGCCCTGGCCCACGGACTGCGGCGCAACACCCGCGGCGGGAGCCGCCGCAACATCGCCGACCACTACGACCTGGGCAACGACTTCTTCGCCCTGATGCTCGACCCCACCATGACTTACTCCTGCGCCCTCTTCGAGCGCCAGGACGCGACGCTCGAGGAGGCCAGCGTCGCCAAGATCGACCGGCTCTGCCGCAAGCTCCGGCTCCGGCCCGAGGACCACCTCCTCGAGATCGGTACGGGATGGGGCTCCCTGGCCCTGCACGCCGCCAGCCGGTACGGCTGCCGGGTGACCACCACCACCATCTCCCGGCGACAGCGCGAGCTGGCGGTGGAGCGGGTGGAGCGGGCGGGGCTGGCGAGCCGGGTTCAGGTCCTGCTCAGCGACTACCGCGACCTGACCGGGCGCTTCGACAAGCTGGTGTCGGTGGAGATGCTGGAGGCGGTCGGGCACCGCTACTACCCGGCGTTCTTCGCCAAGTGCGCCTCGCTGCTGCACGCCCATGGGCTCCTGGCGCTCCAGGTCATCACCATCCCCGACCAGCGCTACGCACAGCACCGCCGCGGCGTCGACTTCATCAAGCGCCACGTCTTCCCCGGCAGCAACATCCCCTCGGTGACGGCGCTGCTCGGCGCCGCGGCGGGCTCGAGCGACCTCCGCCTGCGCCACCTGGAGGACATCGGCCTCCACTACGCCCGCACCCTGGCCGCGTGGCGCGAGAACCTGGCCCGCAACGGCGCCGAGGTGGAGGCCATCACCGAGCCGCGGTTCCGGCGGCTCTGGCACTTCTACCTCTGCTACTGCGAGGCGGCCTTCGCCGAGGGGTACATCGGCGACGTCCAGATGCTGCTGGCGCGGCCGCGGGCGGGCTGGTGACCACGGCGCGCCTGCGGGACCCGGGCCTGGCGCGGGCGGCGCCGGGGAGCGACCGCCGGGTGGACTGGCTGCGCTCGGCGCCCTTCCTGGCCATCCAGCTGTCGGTGCTGGCCATTCCCTTCCTGGGCTGGGGCGCCCGCGAGGCGGCGCTGGCCGCCCTCACCTACGGGCTGGGGATGTTCTTCGTCACCGCCGGCTTCCACCGCTACTTCTCGCACCGCGCCTTCCGCACCAGCCGGCCCTTCCAGCTGCTGCTGGCCCTGGGCGCCGCCGGCACCGTCCAGCGCGGCGTCCTGTGGTGGGCCGGACACCACCGCGACCATCACCGCAACTCCGACGGACCGGGGGACGTACACTCGCCGTCGATGGGGTGGCTCTGGAGCCACATGGGCTGGTTCCTCTGCCGCCGCCACCACGCCACGCGGCTGGCACGGGTACGCGACCTGGCGCGCTTCCCCGAGCTGCGCTGGCTCGATCGCTTCCACGGGATTCCCCCGCTCCTGCTGGGCCTCGCGGCGCTGGCCGCGGGCGGTTGGCGGCTGGCCGTGGGGGGCTACCTGCTCGGCGTCGTGCTCCTCCATCACGCCACCTTCTGCATCAACTCGCTGTCCCATCTCTGGGGCACCCGCCCCTACCCCACCGGCGACCGCAGCCGGAACAACGCGCTGCTCGCCCTGATCACCTTCGGCGAGGGCTGGCACAACAACCACCACCACTGCCCGGGCTCGGCGCGCCAGGGCTTCCACTGGTGGCAGGCGGACCTCACCTGGTACGCGCTCCGCCTG
>DATIFE010000049.1:0-5446 GCA_035455425.1 Anaeromyxobacteraceae bacterium
CCGACCTGACCGCGTTCGTCCTCCAGGTGGCCGGGAAGCCGCCGCCGGGCGGGGCCGCCGTGGCCGCCTGGGCGGCGCTGGTGGCCGCCGTCGTCCTCGCCGGCATGGGGCTCGCGGCCCGGCGCCGGAAGGGCCCGGCGCGGGCCGAGCTGCTGGCGCGGGCGTCCGCCGCGGCGCAGCCGACCCGCCCCACCCCCGCGCCCCACGCGCACGGAGGATCCCGATGAGCTGGATCAAGGACGTGGTGAGCGCGCGCGAGCGGACCTGGGAGGACCTCTACCGGAACCGCCACCAGCACGACAGGGTGGTGCGCTCGACGCACGGCGTGAACTGCACCGGCGGGTGCTCCTGGAACATCCACGTGAAGAACGGCGTGGTGGCCCTGGAGACCCAGGCGCTCGACTACCCGCGCTTCTCCCGCGACATCCCCGGCTACGAGCCGCGCGGCTGCCAGCGCGGCATCTCCGCGTCCTGGTACCTCTACAGCCCGCTCCGGGTGAAGCACCCCTACCTCCGCGGCGTGCTGATGGACCTGTGGCGGGCGGCGCGCGCCCGCCACGCCGATCCGGTGGAGGCCTGGGCCTCGCTGGTGGACGACCCCCAGGCGCGGCGCCGCTGGCAGGAGGCCCGCGGCAAGGGCGGGCTGCGGCGGGCGACCTGGGAGGAGGCGCTGGAGCTGGTCGCGGCCTCCACCGTCCACACCATCCGGCGCCACGGCGCGGACCGGGTCGTCGGCTTCTCGCCCATCCCGGCGATGTCGATGCTCTCCTTCGCCGGGGGCTCGCGCTTCCTGCAGCTCCTCGGGGGGGTCAACCTCTCCTTCTACGACTGGTACTGCGACCTCCCCAACGCCTCGCCGGAGATCTGGGGCGAGCAGACGGACGTCGCCGAGAGCGCCGACTGGTACCACTCGAAGTTCATCGTCTCGATGGGCTCGAACCTGGGCATGACGCGCACGCCGGACGTCCACTTCGTGGCCGAGGCGCGTCACGACGGCGCCAAGCTGGTCGTCCTCTCGCCCGACTTCAGCATGGTCGCGAAGTACGCCGACCAGTGGCTCCCCGTCCGCGCGGGGCAGGACGGGGCCTTCTGGCTGGCGGTGGGCCACGTCATCCTGAAGGAGTTCCACGCCGACCGGCAGGTCCCCTTCTTCGCCGACTACCTCCGCCGCTACAGCGACGCGCCCTTCCTGGTGGAGCTCGAGCCGCGGCCCGACGGCACCTTCGCGCCGGGGCGGATGCTGCCCGCGAGCCAGCTTCCGCGCTACGCCGGCCAGGAGAACGGGGACTTCAAGTTCCTGGTCTGGGACGAGGCCGGCGACGCGCCGCGCCTGCCGCAGGGGACCCTCGGCTTCCGCTGGCAGCAGGAGAAGGGGAAGTGGAACCTGGAGATGAAGGACGGCGCCGACGGCGCCGCCCTGGCGCCGCGGCTCTCGTTCCTGGGGGCGCACGACGCGGTCCACCCGGTGGCCTTCGCCGACCACGGGGGCGGCAAGGTGGCGCGGCGCGGCGTGCCGGTGCGCCAGGTGGAGACCTCGCGCGGCCGCGTCGCGGTGGCCACCATCTACGACCTCCTCTTCGCGCAGTACGGCGTCGACCGCGGCCTCGAGGGCGACCAGGCCCTGGGCTACGACGACGAGGGCTCGGCCTACACGCCCGCCTGGCAGGAGCGCCACACCGGGATTCCCCGGGCCGACGTGATCCGCTTCGCGCGCGAGTGGGCGACGACGGCCGAGCGCACCGGCGGCAAGTGCTCCATCATCATCGGCGCCGGCGTGAACCAGTGGTACCACGGCGACCTCTCCTACCGCGCCGCCATCGCCGGCCTGGTGCTGTGCGGCTGCGTGGGCCGCAACGGCGGCGGCCTCAACCACTACGTCGGCCAGGAGAAGCTGGCGCCGGTGGCGCCCTGGCAGGCGCTGGCCTTCGCGCTCGACTGGGCCCGCCCGCCGCGTCTGCAGAACGCGCCCTCCTTCCACTACGTCCACAGCGACCAGTGGCGCTACGAGGCGGCGGCCGACGGCGCCCGGCTGAACCCGGTCCCGGTCCCGTCGCCCCTCGCCGAGGGCCACACCCTGGACCACCAGGTCCGCGCCGTGAGGCTCGGCTGGCTGCCCTTCTTCCCGCAGTTCGACCGCAACCCCGCCGAGGTGGTCCGCGAGGCGGAGGCGGCCGGCGCCCGGAGCGACGCGGAGGTCGTCGCCTGGGCCGTGCGCCAGCTCCGCGACAAGAAGCTGCGGTTCGCGGTGGAGGACCCCGACGCGCCCACGAGCTGGCCGCGGGTCTGGTTCATCTGGCGCGGCAACGCGCTCATGTCGAGCGCCAAGGGGCACGAGTACTTCCTCCGGCACTACCTCGGGACGCACCACAACAGCGTCGCCGGGGAGGCCGCCCGCGGCGAGGTCCGGGAGGCGGCCTGGCGCGACCAGGCGCCCGCCGGGAAGCTCGACCTGGTGGTGGACCTCAACTTCCGCATGGACACGTCGGCGCTCTACTCCGACGTCGTCCTGCCGGCGGCCAGCTGGTACGAGAAGGACGACCTCAACACCACCGACATGCACTCCTTCATCCACCCGCTGCAGGCGGCCGTGCCGCCCTGCTGGGAGGCGCGGAGCGACTGGGACATCTTCCGCGCCCTGGCGGAGAAGGTGAGCGCGCTGGCGCGCGTCCACCTGCCCGGCAAGGTCCGGGACCTGGTGGCCACGCCGCTCCAGCACGACACCCCCGCGGAGATGGCCCAGCGCGAGGTCCGCGACTGGACCCGCGGCGAGTGCGAGCCCATCCCGGGGAAGACCATGCCCGGGCTGGCCGTGGTGGAGCGGGACTACCCCCACCTCCACGACCGCTTCGTCTCCTACGGCCCGGCGGTGCGCGCCGGCGGCCTCTCGGCGCACGGGATCACCTGGCCGGTGGACGACCTCTACGACGAGCTGGTGCGGACCCGGCCGACGGTCGAGTGGGGCGGGGTGCGGTACCCCTCGCTGGCCGACGCGCGCGACGCGGCCAACGTCATCCTGCACCTCGCGCCCGAGACCAACGGCGAGTCCGCCTACCGCGCCTTCCAGGCGGAGGAGAAGAAGGTGGGCCTCCCGCTGGCGGACCTCGCCGAGAAGACGCGCGGCGCGCGGGTGACGTTCGAGGACCTGGCGCGCCAGCCGCGGCGGCTCCTCGACAGCCCGTGCTGGACGGGGCTCACCGGCGGCGGGCGGACCTACTCGGCCTACTGCCTCAACGTGGAGCGGCTCGTCCCCTGGCGAACGCTCACCGGGCGGCAGCACTTCTACCTCGACCACCCCGGCTTCATCGCCTTCGGCGAGGCGCTCCCCACCTACAAGTCGAAACCGGAGCTGGCCACCGTGCGCGACCTGGCGGCGACGCCGGACGGCCGCCGCGGCATCACGCTCAACTACCTCACGCCGCACGGCAAGTGGGGCATCCACTCCACCTACACCGACAACCTGAGGATGCTGACGCTCTCGCGCGGCATCCACCCGCTGTGGATGAACGACCGGGACGCGGCCGAGATCGGCGTCGCCGACAACGACTGGGTCGAGGCCGTCAACGACAACGGCGCCGTGGTCACGCGCGCCGTGGTGAGCGCGCGCATGCCGCGGGGCATCTGCTACCTGTACCACTCGCCCGAGCGGACCATCGGCGTCCCGCGGTCCCCGGCGCGCGGCGGCCGCCGGGCCGGCGGCCACAACAGCCTCACGCGCGTGCGGCTCAAGCCCACGCTCATGCTCGGCGGCTACGGCCAGTTCACCTTCGCCCTCAACTACTGGGGCCCCACCGGCAACAACCGGGACACCTTCGTCCGCGTGACCAAGCTCGAGGGCGAGCCCCGCTGGTAGCGGGCGCCCGAGCCGAGGAGACCATGAACGTCCGCGCGCAGATCTCGTCGGTGTTCCACCTGGACAAGTGCATCGGCTGCCACACCTGCAGCGTCGCCTGCAAGAACCAGTGGACCGACCGGAGGGGCGTCGAGTACGCGTGGTGGAACAACGTCGAGACCCGGCCCGGCGGCGGGTACCCGGTCCTGTGGGAGGACCAGGAGCGATACGGCGGCGGCTGGAAGGCGGAGCGGGGCGAGCTCTCGCTGCGGCAGGCGGGGAAGGCCGCCACCCTGGCCCGCATCTTCCACAACCCCGCCCTCCCCGTGCTCGAGGACTACTACCACCCCTGGACCTACCGGTACCGGGACCTCTTCGACGCGCCGGCGGGCGACGACCAGCCGACGGCGCGGCCGGTGTCGCTCATCGACGGCCGGCCGGTGGAGGTCGAGTCCGGGCCGAACTGGGACGACGACCTCGGCGGCTCCGGCGTCTACGCCGCCGCCGACCCCTCCCTGGCCGGCCTCCCGGAGGCGGACCGGGCGCGGATCTTCGACGTCGAGCGACTGGTCTTCTTCTACCTGCCCCGCATCTGCAACCACTGCCTCAACGCGGCCTGCGTGGCCGCCTGCCCGTCGGGCGCCATCTACAAGCGCGGGGAGGACGGCGTGGTCCTCGTCTCGCAGGACAGGTGCCGGGCCTGGCGCATGTGCGTCTCGGCCTGTCCCTACAAGAAGGTCTACTACAACTGGTCCACCGGGAAGTCCGAGAAGTGCATCCTCTGCTACCCGCGGCAGGAGGCGGGCGAGGCGCCGGCCTGCTTCCACACCTGCGTGGGCCGCATCCGCTACCTGGGCGTCCTCCTCTACGACGCCGACCGGCTCCGCGAGGTGGCCTCGCTCCCGGACGCGGAGCTGGTGGCGGCGCAGCGCCGGGTGATCCTCGACCCGCGCGACCCGGCGGTGGCGGCCGCCGCGCGCGCCAGCGGGGTGACGGAGGGCATCCTCGACGCGGCGCTCCGCTCGCCGGTGTTCCGGTTCGTCAAGGAGTGGGAGCTGGCGCTGCCGCTCCACCCCGAGTTCCGGACGCTGCCCATGCTCTTCTACGTGCCCCCCCTCCTCCCGGCGCTGGCGGAGTCCGCCTCGCGCGCCGACGGCCGCTTCTTCACCTCCCTCGAGACCGCGCGCCTGCCCCTGCGCTACCTGGCCGGGCTCTTCGGCGGCGGTAACGAGGAGGTGCTCCGGGCGGCGTATCGCAAGCTCATCGCCGTCCGGGTCCACCGGCGCTCCGGGCAGGTGGGCGATCTCCCGGCGTCCGCCGCCGAGGCGGCACTGGCGGAGGCGGGCCTGACCGCCGCCCAGGCCGACGAGATCCACCGGCTCAGCGTGCTGGCGGCCATGGGCGAGCGGGTGGTGATCCCGCCGCTCGGCCGCGAGGCCGAGACGGAGCCCACCGTCGAGCCCCAGGCGCAGTTCGGCAGCGGTTTCGGCCTCCTCCGGGGCATCGCGGGGAGGTGAGCCGATGATCGACGCCCGCCAGCAGCGGCTCTGCGCCGACCTCGCCCGGCTCCTCGCCTATCCGGCGCCCGACGCCGGGGCCGTGGCCCGCCGGGCGGCC
>DATIFE010000050.1:0-3310 GCA_035455425.1 Anaeromyxobacteraceae bacterium
ATTGCTGGCGCAGGTCGTCGGTCGCCTTCTTGAACTCGCGCAGTCCCTTGCCGAGCTGCTTGGCGGCGTCGGGCAGCTTGGAGGGCCCGAGGAGCACCAGCGCCAGGACCAGGATGATGAGGATCTCGCCGAAGCCGAGCCCGAACATTCGGGCGATCTATAGCACGGCGCCGCCGCCCGCGCCCTCCGGGCCGGGCGCGGTCCCACCCCCCGCCTTATGCTGGGGCGACGGAGGCGCACATGGCATCCTGGCTCCTCAAGACCGAGCCCGGCGCTTACTCCTTCGCCGACCTGCGGAGGGAGGGGCGCACCGCCTGGACGGGGGTCCGGAACCCGGTGGCGCAGCGGAACCTCCGGGCCATGCAGATGGGCGACCGGGCCGTCGTCTACCACACCGGGGCGGAGAAGGCGGCGGTGGGGGTGGCCGAGGTGGTGCGGCCGGCGTACCCCGATCCGGCGGACCGGACCGGGGCGCTCGCCTGCGTGGACCTCGCCGCGGCGGGGCCGCTCGCCCGGCCGGTGACGCTGGCGGCCATGAAGGGCCACCCGGCCTTCGCCGGCTCCCCGCTCCTCCGGCAGGGGCGGCTCTCGGTGGTGCCGCTGAGCGCGGACCAGTGGAAGGCCATCGAGGAGCTGGCGCGGAAGTGAGCGACGCGGGCGAGCGCAGGCCCCCCGATCACTCCGAGAACAGGTCCTTCACCTCGACCCTGGGCTTTCCCGCGGCCTCGGCCACCGGCTGGTTCTCCACCTTGAAGGGCTCGACCACGCCCTGATCCAGGCTGTCGGTGGGCGTGCCGTCCTTGGGGTCGATGCGGACGAAGGCGATGCCGTCGGGAACGGGGAAGTCCGGCTGGGGCCGGTCGCGCAGCGCCGCCTGCATGGTGGCGAGCCAGATGGGGAGCGCCGCGCGCCCGCCGGTCTCGTAGCGCGCCAGCGGGGTCTCGTTCTTGTCGTAGCCCAGCCACACCCCGGTGAAGAGGTCGCGGGTGAACCCCAGGAACCAGGTGTCGAAGGAGTCGTTGGTGGTTCCGGTCTTGCCGGCCGCCGGCTTCCCCAGCCGGGCCGCCTGCGCCCCGGTGCCCACCGTGGCGACCTCGTGCAGGAGGTGCACGGTGATGAAGGCGCTCCGCTCGTCCATGACCCGCTCCCCGGGCGCCTGCACGGCGGCGGCGGCGGCGGCGAGCCGGGTGGAGAGCGGCACGAAGGGATCGGACGGGGCGCTGTGGTCCTCCAGCATGCGCCCGTCGCGGTCCAGCACCCGCTTCACGAAGGTGAGCTTCTTCCGCTCCCCGTAGCGGTCGAGCAGGCAGTAGACGTTGGCCAGGTCCCAGAGCGTGGTGCAGGAGGAGCCGATGGCGCTCCCCAGCTCCCGCTTCACCGGGGTGGTGATCCCGAGCTGCTTGGCCCAGGCGACCAGGGTGTCCACCCCCAGGGCAGCCGCGACCTTCACCGCCGGGATGTTCATGGAGTGGACCAGCGCGTCGCGCACGGTGACGTCGCCCTTGAAGCTCGATCCGAAGTTCTCCGGCTTCCAGGAGACGCCCGACTCCTCGTCGCGGTAGACGATGGGGGCGTCGGTGAGGAGCGTCGCCGGGGTGAAGTTCAGCTTCTCGAAGGCCCCCGAGTAGACCACGGGCTTGAAGGCGCTCCCCGGCTGGCGGCACGCCTGGAAGGCGCGGTTGAACTCGCTGGCGTCGAAGTCGTAGCCCCCCACCATCGCCGCCACGTAGCCGGTGAAGGGCTCGACCGACACCAGCGCCCCCTGGAGCCGGGGCTCCTGCTCCAGCGCCAGCAGCAGCGGCGCCTCGGGCACGCGGCGCGCCGCCTCCGGGCCGCGGGAGAGCTCGCGCTCGACCAGCTGCCGGCGCTCCACGCGCCGCACCAGCACCACGTCGCCCGGCGAGAGCGCCGTGGAGACGCGGCTGATGAGCGCGTCCGGGTAGTAGGCCTCCGGGTTCGGCCGGCGCGCCCAGCGCATCCCGGAGATGGGGAGGAGCCCGTTCTCCTCTCCCACCGCCACCCGGGCGAAGCCGTCCCGGTCGTCCACCTGGGTGACGACGCCCACGGCGTAGTCTCCCGTCGCCAGGCTCCCCCGGGGCCAGGCGCGCGAGAGCCTGGCCAGGAGCTCGGCCCGCTCCGCCCCGGCGACCTTCAGGACCGGCCCGTAGTACCCCTGCCTGTGGTCGACCTCCATCAGGCCCTGGAGCATGGCCGCCTGGGCGCCCCGCTGGGTCTCGAGGTTCATCGCCGTCTCGACCCGCAGGCCGTCGCGGAGCAGGCGGTCGTTGCCGTAGCGCTCCACCACCTGCCGGCGCACCTGCTCCACGTAGAAGGGCGCGGTCTCGCGGAAGACGTCGTCCACCGGGTAGACCCGGACCTCGGCTTCCTCGGCGGCCTTGCGCTCGGCGGCGGTGATGTAGCCGTCCTCGAGCATGCGGCGGAGCACGTAGCGGCGCCGGCTCCGGGCCGAGTCGGGGTTGGAGAAGGGCGAGTAGCGCGTCGGCGCCTGGGGCAGGCCGGCGACCAGGGCCGCCTCGGCGAGCGAGAGGTCCTCCACGTTCTTGCGGAAGTAGTTCTCCGCGGCCGCCTGCACCCCGTAGCTGTGGTGGCCGAGGTACACGCTGTTCAGGTAGAGGTAGAGGATCTCCTCCTTGGTGAAGGCGCTCTCCAGCCGCGTCGCGAGGATGAGCTCGCGGATCTTGCGGCGCAGGTTCCGGCGGGTCCCCTCCTCGAAGCCCTCGGCGCTCACCAGCAGCGACTTGGCCGTCTGCTGCGTGATGGTGGAGCCGCCCTGGATCCTGCGGCGCAGCACGTAGGTGTTCACGGCGGCGCGCAGCGTCCCCAGGAGGTCGATGCCCCGGTGCTCGAAGAAGGTCTGGTCCTCGCTGGCGACGAAGGCCTGGATCAGCCGGCGCGGGATGCGCTCGTAGGGGACCACCTTGCGGCGCTCGACGAAGAACTCGCCCGCCAGCTGCCCGTCGGACGAGATCATGTCGGTGACGATGGGCGGCCGGTACTTCTCCAGGGTGGGGATGTCGGGCAGGCCGCTGGAGTAGTGGACGTAGCCGACCACCAGGGCCAGGACGGCGGCGTTCACGCAGCCGATGACCACGAACAGGAGCCAGCGCAGCGCGCGCTTGCCGGGCGGTCGGCGGGGCAGGCCCTCGAGGACCACGCGGGTGCGAAGGCGCCCGGTCGGATCCCCGGTGTTCGAGCTCTCGGGCGTGGTCGGAACCTCCATGGGCTCGCCAATCTATGCGCGCTTCCGGCGGCGATTCAATCTCGACCCTCCGGACGGGCGGACCGGGGC
>DATIFE010000051.1:0-2625 GCA_035455425.1 Anaeromyxobacteraceae bacterium
GCAGGACGAGCGGCCCCCGCCGGGAGGGGTAGAGCCGGAAGGGACCCAGCGTCTCCGAGCGGAAGCGCGCGCGGGCCCTCGGGCGCCGCGGTCAGCCCTCGTCGATCTCGGCCACCACCGGGGCGTGATCGCTGGTGCCGAACTCGCGCGGCGCACGGCAGGTCCGGGCCCGGGCGGCGAGGGGCTCGCTCGCCAGGACGTAGTCGATGCGCCAGCCCAGGTTCCGCTGGCGCATGTTCCGCCAGGGCGGCCACCAGGTGTAGAGGTCCGGCTCGCCGGGGTGGAGCGCCCGGTGCACGTCGGTGAGACCCGCGCCCAGGAGCTTCTCCAGAAGAGCCCGCTCCTCGGGGCGCTGGCCGATGGCCTTCGGGTCGCGCTCCTTCTCGAAGACGTCGAGGTCGGTGCGCGCCACGTTGACGTCTCCGCAGAGCACCAGGGCGCGCCCCTCGGCCCGCTGGGAGCCGGCCCAGGCCGCGAGCGCCTCGAGGAAGCGCAGCTTGGCGGGGAGGTCCTTGCCGCCGTTGGGGACGTAGACCGAGGCCACGGTCGCGCCGGCGACCTCGGCGGCCACGATCCGGTTCTCGAAGTCGAAGGGGGGGTGGAAGAAGGCCGGGACCTGGGGGCACCGAGTGCGGCGCACGAGCATCGCCACGCCCGAGTAGGGACCGCCCCCGTGCCAGTAGGCCCAGTAGTCGGCGGGCGCGGCCAGGAGCGCGGGGATCTGCTCCGGGCGAGCCTTGAGCTCCTGCAGGCAGGCCACGTCGGGTTGCTCGGCCGAGAGCCACTCGGCCACCTGTCCCTCGCGGGCGCGGATCCCGTTCACGTTCCAGGTGGCGATCTTCACTTCTTCTTCCCGAACAGCGCCTCCAGCGCGTCCCGCGGATCGTCCTTCCTCGGAGCCGCGTCGCCGAACAGCGCCGCGAGCTGGGCCCGCGCCGCGGTTCCCTGGTCGCCGCGCCGTCGCGAGGCCCCGTCGCCCATCTGGAACAGGTCGCAGGCGTTCGAGGCGTCCTTGTCGACCACGTTCTCGGCGTGGGGCTCGCGGCACATGTGGGGCGCCGACTCGTCGTAGTGGCGGCAGTTCAGGCAGGTGTGCAGGTCGGCGTCGCACTCGGGGCAGGTGCGGCGCCGGCCCACCGGCCCGTCGAGGCGGAGGGGTGCGCCGCAGGAATGGCAGGAGGTCGCGGGCATGGAGCTATCATAGGCGGCCGTGTCCGCGCCGCGCGAGCCCACCCCCTTCGGACGCTACCTGCTCCTCGAGCGCGTCGGGATCGGGGGCATGGGCGAGGTCTTCGTGGCCCGGGTGCGGGAGGGGCAGGGGGCGGGGCGGCTGGTGGCGGTGAAGCGGCTCCTGCCGCACCTGTGCGAGGACCCGGCGATGGTGGCCCTGTTCCTCGACGAGGCGCGCATCGCCCTCCGCCTTCGCCATCCGTCCCTGGTCGCCCCCCTGGAGATCGGCCGGCAAGGGGCCGCCCACTACGTCGCCATGGAGTGGGTTCCGGGCAAGGACCTGCGCGCAGTGGGGTCGGCGCTGCGGCCGGCGGGCCGCATGCCCATCGGGCTCGCGGCACTGGTGGGCGTGCGGGTGCTGGAGGGCCTGGCGCACGCGCACGCGGCCCAGGGCGGGGCGCCGACCGGGGTGGTCCACGGCGACGTCTCCCCCCGGAACGTGCTCCTCTCCTTCGCCGGAGCGGTGAAGCTCCTCGACTTCGGCGCCGCCGGAGCCGCCCGGCGCCGCGGAGACGGGACGCCGCGGGGCACGCTCGCCTATCTCTCACCCGAGCAGGCGGCCGGCGGCGTCGCCGACGCGCGGAGCGACCTCTTCGCCACCGCCGCGGTGCTGTACGAGCTCCTCGCCGGCGAGCGGCTCTTCCAGGCGCCGAGCGAGCCCCTGCTCCTGGAGCGGGTGCGGGTCGCCGAGGTGGAGCCGCCCTCGCGGAGGAACCCGCAAGTGCCGCCGGCGCTGGACCGCCTGGTCCTGCGGGCGCTGGCGCGCGACCCCCGGGACCGGCCACCCGGGGCCGCCGAAATGGCCGAGGGGCTGCGGCCCCTCGCCGCCGGCGCACCCGGCGGGAGCAGGAGCCTGCCTCGATCGCGGGCACCATCTAGGCGGGGGGCTTCGCCCCCCGGTCCCCCTACACGCTCCGGCGCAGCCTCCTCCGGCTGCGCCTGCGCTCTGGTGGCCTCGGGTGCTCGGGGCAGTTCACAGGTACGAGACCACCGTCTTCCCGTAGAAGCACACCTGGAGGTCGGCGTTCCAGGGCGCGCCGGGTGGCGGCCCGTCGGCGGTGATGGCCACCTGCATCTGGAGACTGCCCGACTGGAGGTACCCGATCACGTCCACGCCCTGACCCGCGAGGTCGATGGCCGGGACCGGGGTGACGCCGGGCGTGACACCGGGCTGGCGCGAGTAATGGGCCACCGGCACCGCCGGGCCGGCCGGGGGCAGGACCCGAAGGTCGAGCGTCTGGATGCCGCCGAGGTCGGTGCTCCCGGCGGTCGGAGTCACCCGGGCGTCGAGGAGGCGCACCACCACGTCGCTTCCCTCGTCGCGGAGCAGGGGCGGCAGGTTCTGGGAGAGCGGGACCGGGACGACCAGGGTCAGCGGGGAGCCAGCGGTGCCGC
>DATIFE010000052.1:0-4919 GCA_035455425.1 Anaeromyxobacteraceae bacterium
CCTCCAGCGAGCCGTACCCGGAGGCTTGGACCGGGACCAGTCGCCTCCCTATTCGCTCTTGCACCGGGTGGGGTTTGCCGTGCCGTTCCCGTCTCCGGGAACGCGGTGCGCTCTTACCGCACCGTTTCACCCTTGCCACGCATCCTCGGAAGGACCGTTCGGCGGTCTGCTCTCTGTTGCACTTTCCCGCGGGTCGCCCCGGCCGGCCGTTGGCCGGCACCCTGCCCTGTGGTGCCCGGACTTTCCTCGGCGGACACGAGTTCCGACGCGTTCGTCCGGACGGCTCCGGCGATCGGGATGTAACACGCGCTGCGGGGGGCCGCAAACGCGGCCCGCTCCGGGGCCGCCCCGGGTCGATCCGCGCCGGCGCCCCGGTTAGACCCCAGCGCATGCCTCTCCCCATCTCCGGCGCGGCGCACCAGGTGCCGGCCGGCCCCGACTTCACCTGGTTCCTCTACGGCTCCTCGCTCGACCGGGAGGCCTTCCGCTCCTGGGCGGGCGAGCACGGCTACGCCCTGCCCGACTTCTCGCGGGCCTTCCCGGCACGGCTCGACGGCTGGCGCCTCTCCTTCGACGTGCTCTCCCGCTACTGGGGCGGCGCGGTGGGGAGCCTGGCGCCGGCTCCCTCGGCCCGGGTGGAGGGCCTGGCCCTCCCCATGCCGGGCGCCGCGCGCGGCCTCGCCGAGCACAAGGAGGGCGCGGTGTCGGGCCTGTACCGCGCCACCCCGGTCTCCGTCGCGCCTCTCGCCGGCGGCGGGCCGGTCGCGGCGGTGGCCTTCGTGGCGAGCCCCGATCGCCGCCTGCCGTCGGAGCAGCCGCCGGCTCCGGCCTGGCTCGAGGCGGTGATCCGCGGCGCCCGGTCGGCTGGTCTCTCGCCCGCCTGGGTCGCGGAGCTGGAGGGGTTGCGGGGGCCGTGAGCGGATGGGCGATCAGAGCCACCCGGACCGGCGCAGGCGGCGGTACAGGAGGAGGTCGATGACCGCCATCGCCGCGAGCACGGCCGGGAAGCCGAAGGGCGACTTCAGCCCGGGAAGGTGCTCGAAGTTCATCCCGTAGAGCCCGGCGATCAGGGCCGGGACGGCCACGAGCCCGGCGTAGGCCGCCAGCCGCTTGGTGGTCTCGTTCTCCTGCAGCGAGATGAGCGAGACGTTGACCGACATCGCGGTGAAGACCGTGTCCCGCAGCCCCTCCACCGACTGGTCGATCCGCACCAGGTGGTCGTAGACGTCCCGGAAGTACTCCTGGACCCCGGCGCAGGCCTGCGGCACCCGGCCCCCGTAGAGCTTGCCGGTGGCCTCGAGGAGGGGGCGGACGGCTCGCTGCAACCTCATGATCTTCCGCTTCAGCCCGTAGAGCGCCTCGATGGCGGCCCGCGCGGCGCCGCCGGCGAAGATGCGCTCCTCGGCCTCCTCCAGCTCTGCCTCGAGATCCTCGATGACGGGGAAGTAGCGGTCCACCACCGCGTCCATGAGCGCGTAGAGCACGAAGCCCGGCCCGCGGCGGAGCAGCCCCGGCTCGCGCTCGCAGCGGGCCCGCACGGCCGCGAAGCCCTGCTTGCTGCCGCGCCGGACCGAGAGCACGTAGTTCGGGCCCACGAAGATCGCGAGCTCCCCGGTGGCCAGGCTCCCGTCCTCCAGGTCGACGGTGTGGAGCACCACGAAGAGCGAGTCGCCGTACTCCTCGATCTTGGGGCGCTGGTGGCCGTGGCGCGCGTCCTCCACCGCCAGCTCGTGGAGCCCGAACTCCCCCTGCATGGCCTCGAGCTCGGCCGGCTCCGGGTCCTTGATCGCCACCCAGACCAGGGTGTCGGGGCGGGTGACGTACGCGTCGATGTCGTCCGCCGCGATGTCGGCGATCTTGCGGCCGTCCTGGTAGGCGACGCAGTTGACCAGCATGCTCCCCCCGGACGCGAGCCGCTCAGGCCCCGAGGCGCGGGATCGCGCCCGCGTCCACCGCGTGCGAACCCGGCGCGGGCGACCTGGCGAGCGCCACCATCGCCTGGGCCACCGCCTCCGCGGGCGTCGGCCGGTACCTTCCCAGCAGCGGGCCGAGGGCGCGGGCCACGATCAGGCCCACGCGCTCCGCGGGGCGGCTCTCCACCCGCTCGCCGTCGAGGATCGACGGGCGCAGGGCGTAGACGCTGTCGAACCCGAGCCGCGCCACCGCCTCCTCGACCTGCCCCTTCACCGAGCTGTAGAAGACGCGGGAGCGCGGGTCGGCGCCCAGCGCCGAGACGTGGAGGAACACGCGCGCCCCCTTTCCCCGGGCCGCCCGCGCGAACGCCAGCACGGCGTCGTGATCCACCGCGCGGAACGCCTCGCGGGTGCCCGCCTTCCGGATGGTGGTGCCCAGGCAGGAGAAGGCCCACTCCGGCGCCTCCAGCCCCTCGAAGGCCGGCGGCGCCGAGAGGTCGACGACCGCCTGGGTGAGCCGGGGGTGCTCGAGCTCCAGCCTGCGCCGCCCCACGGAGACCACCCGGCTGAAGGCCGCGTCCTGGAGGAGGCGGCGCAGCAGCGCGCCGCCCACGAGACCGCTGCCCCCTGCCAGCCAGGCCATCCCCATGGAGGGGACAGGGTAGCCCATCCCGGCGGGCCCGGGACGGCCGGCGAGCGGGGGCGGCTACGCGCGCCCGGCGCCCCGGCTGCCCCGGCCGCGGGCGCGGGCGGCGAGGGCCAGGCCCCAGGCCGCCAGCGCGGGGAGCATCAGGGAGGCCACCAGCAGGACGGCGGCGGTGAGCGCCAGGGAGAGGAAGAACATGGGCGGATCAGACCACCGGTGGCAGGGAGGGCGTCATGGCCCGACCGGCGACCCGCACCCACAGCGGACGACCTCGCCCCCGGCGGAACGCCCCCGCCGGCATCCGACGGGCCCGGCAGGGACGGGGGGCGCCATCAGAGCCGCTGGTCGATGGCGCGGTTGGACATCTCGTCGGCGGCCTCGTTCTGCTCGCGCGGCACGTGGTTCACCTTGATCTCGGAGAACCCGCCCAGGAGCGCCCGGGCCTCCTCGTGCAGCGGCCGCAGGTTCTCGGCCTTCACCTGGTACTCGCCGTTGAGCTGCCGCACCAGCAGCTCCGAGTCGCTGTAGACGTCGAGCTCCTTGATCCCCATGGCCCGGGCCCGCTTCAGGCCCAGGATGAGGCCCATGTACTCGGCGTAGTTGTTGGTGTTGTCCCCCAGGAACTTGCCGATCTTGGCCACCACGTGCCCTTCGGGGCTGACGATCACCGCGCCGGCGCCGGCGGGCCCGGGGTTGCCGCGGGCGGCACCGTCGGTGAAGAGCCGGGTGCGCGGCGGCGGCCGGGCCGCCTCGGCCCGCGCCTGCTCCGCCTCGCGCGCCGCGGCCGCCGTCCTCTCGGCCTTCTTCCGCTCCCGCTCCGACTTGGAGTCGTTCATGGCCGACTCCAGCTCCTCGGCCGAGGCCCGCGCGGCCTGCTCCACCTGGCTGGCCTTGCGCACCTTGAGGCCGCCCTTCCCCTTGGGCGCGGCGGCCTCGGCGGCCGCCTTCTCCGCCTCCTCCACCCGGTCGGCGGCGGCGTTGATGAGCTTGCCCAGGGCGTCGCGGCTGTGGCCCTTGTAGCGCTCCTGCGTGTGCGGCAGCTGCTCGTTGGCGGCGATGAAGCGCAGCAGGTCGGCGAGGACGGTGCGGCCCATCGGCGTCAGGCGGAGCTCGCCGCCGGCGGGCTCACCGCGGCGGCCGAGTAGATGATGCGGTTGCAGTTGGGGCAGGTCTCGATGCTCTCCGCCCGCTGCAGCACGATGAACAGCTGGGGCGGGATGTTCCGGTTGCAGCCGCGGCAGGTGTGCCCCACCACCGCCGCCACCGCGATGCCCGCACGCCGCTTCTTGATGCCCTCGTAGCGGGCCAGGAGCGCCGGCTCGACCCGCTTGGCGGCGTCGGCGCGACGCACCTCGAGGTCGGCCAGCTTCTTGCCGAACTCCTGCTCCCGCGCCGAGAGCTCGGCCTGCTCGGCCTCGGCGGCCATCTCCCTCTCGGAGAGGGCCTCGCCGGCCGCGTCCAGCCCCCTGTGGATCTCGGCCGCCTGCGCCACCAGGGCCTTGAGCCCCTCGGTCTGGGTCTCGTTGGTCTTCCGGGCGATGTCGATCTCGCGGGAGAGGGCGGCGTACTCGCGCGGCGTCCGGATCTCGCCCAGCCGGCCCTCCCACTTCTTCACCTTGTCCCGCTCCATCTGCAGGAGCTGCTCGGCGCCCCGCTGCTCGCGCTCGTTGTCGTCGAGGCGGGCCTTCTGGGCGTCGTACTCCTTCCGGGCGGCCGCCACCCCGGCCTCGATCTGGGCGCGCCGGACCGGTATCTGCTCGGCCTCGCCTGCCAGCCCGGCGACGTCGAGGTCGATCTGCTGGAGCTCCTCCAGCGCCTTCAGCTTCTCACGCAGCGACAAGGTGCTTCCTCCCGGGGCATGCTGCCCGCCCGCGACTCCGGCCTCCGCATTTGGGCCCACCAGGATTCGAACCTGGATCCGATCGGTTATGAGCCGACAGCTCTGGCCGTTGAGCTATGGGCCCGGCCCTTTCCATCCTCAGCTCTCCACGAAGCTCTTGAGCCGCTTGGAGCGGCTGGGGTGGCGCAGCTTGCGCAGCGCCTTGGCCTCGATCTGCCGGATGCGCTCGCGGGTGACCTCGAAGTCCTGGCCCACCTCCTCCAGGGTGTGGTCGCTCTTCTCCCCGATCCCGAAGCGCATCCGCAACACCTTTTCCTCGCGCGGCGTGAGGGTGGCCAGCACCTTCCGCGTCTGCTCCGCCAGGTTCATGTTGATGACCGCGTCGGAGGGGCTGACGATGGCCTTGTCCTCGATGAAGTCGCCGAGGTGGCTGTCCTCCTCCTCGCCGATGGGGGTCTCGAGGCTGATGGGCTCCTTGGCGATCTTGAGGACCTTGCGCACCTTGTCGAGCGGCAGCTCC
>DATIFE010000053.1:0-7999 GCA_035455425.1 Anaeromyxobacteraceae bacterium
TGGCCGCTCATCTCGCCGGCGAGGAGCGCGCCCTCCTCCTTCATCTTGGCCTTGATGAGGCTGTGGCCCGCCTTCCACATGATGGCCCGGCCGCCCCGGGCGGCGATGTCGTCGTAGAGGGTCATGGAGCACTTCACCTCGGCGACGACGGTCGAGCCGGGCACCTCCCGGAGGAGCGCCCGCGAGAAGAGGATCATGATCTGGTCGCCCCAGAGCACCTTCCCCTGCTCGTCCACCGCGCCGACGCGGTCGGCGTCGCCGTCGTAGGCGATGCCGAGGTCGGCCCCGGTCTCCCGCACCTTGGCCTTCAGGTCCGCCAGGTTCTCCTCCACCGTCGGGTCGGGGTGGTGGTTGGGGAAGCGCCCGTCCATCTCGACGTGGAGGGGGACGACCTCGAGGCCCAGGCGCTGGAAGAGGGGCACGGCGACCACGCCGCCGGTCCCGTTGCCGGCGTCCACCACCACCCGCAGCCGGCGCGGCCCCAGCCGGAGCCTGGCCACCACCTCGTCGCGGTAGGGCGAGACGATGTCGTGGCTGGTCACCTTCCCCTTCCCGGTGGCGAACGGGCCCGACTCGGCCAGGGCCCGCAGCTCCTGGATCTCCGCCCCGTAGAGCGTGGTCTTCCCCACCCCCACCTTGAGGCCGTTGTAGTCGGGCGGGTTGTGGGACCCGGTGATCATGCACAGGCCGTCCACCGGCAGCGTCTGGGCGGCGAAGTAGGTGAGGGGGGTGGGCACGACGCCCAGGTCGACGACGTCGCAGCCGGTGGCGGTGAGGCCGGCGCTCATCCTCCGCGCGAAGCGCTGGCCGGAGAGGCGGCAGTCGCGGCCCAGGGCCACGCTCCTGCCGCCGGCCCGCCGCACCCGCGTGCCCAGGGCCAGGCCCACGCGCTCCACCGCCTCCTCGGTCAGGTCGCGGTCCACGACGCCGCGGATGTCGTACTCGCGGAAGATGGTGGGGGAGAGGCTGGCCATGGCTCGCTCCGGGGAGGGCTAGAGGACGTCCTGGCGCCCGCGGCGGCGCAGCTCCTCCACCGCCTTGCGCACGTCCTGGGACCGGTCGCGGCGCACCACCAGGATGGCGTCGCCGGCGTCCACCGCGACCACGCCGTCGAGCCCGACCACCGCCAGGGGCCTGCGGCCGTGGCCGATGACCACGTTCTCCTTGCCCTCGATGACCAGCCCCTCGCCCTCCACCACGTTCCCCTCGGCGTCGGTCCGCCGCACCTCGGAGAGCGCCGAGAAGCTGCCGACGTCGCTCCAGCCCAGCTCGGCCGGCACCACCGCGATGCGGCGGCTCTTCTCCATGACGCCGAAGTCGATGGAGATGGAGGGGCAGTCGGGGAAGACGCGCTTCAGGGTCCGGCCGTACCGGGGGGTGTCGAGCGCCCGCTCGATGACCTCTAGCTGCTCGCCCAGCACCGGCATGGCGCGCCGGATCTCGTCCAGGATGACGTCCACCCGGAAGACGAAGATGCCGCTGTTCCAGAGGTAGGTGCCCTCCGCCAGGTAGCGGGCCGCGGTGACCACGTCCGGCTTCTCGACGAAGCGGTCGACCCGGTGGGGCGCGAGCGGGCCGCGCGCCCGGCCCGCCCCCGGGAGCTTCTGGCCCACCTTGAGGTAGCCGTAGCCGGTCTCGGGGCGCTCCGGGCGGATGCCGATGGTGGCGATGAATCCCTTCTCGGCCACCGCGCCGGCGGCCTCGAGCGCGACGCGGAAGGCGTCGGGGCGGGAGATGTGGTGGTCGGCGGGCAGCATCGCCATGACCCCGCGGGGCTCGCGCGCCTTCACGTGGAGCGCGGCCAGGCCCACGCAGGGAGCGGTGTTCCGGGCGCAGGGCTCGATCACCACGTTGGCCCGGGGCAGCCGGGGGATCATCCGGCGCACCGCCGCGGCGTGCTCCGGCCCGCACACCACGAAGGTCCGGTCGAGCCGGGCCAGCGGCGGGAGCCGCTCCACCGTCGCCTGGAGGAGAGGCACCTCGCCGGCGAGCCGCAGGAACTGCTTGGGGCGGTCCTTGCGCGAGAGCGGCCAGAAGCGCGTGCCCGAGCCGCCGGCCATGATGACCGGGAAGATCTTCATGCGGACCTCCAGGTTTCGAGGAGCTGCCCGAGCACGTGGGCGGTGGCCCCGAAGACGCGGACGCCGCCGTCCGCCTCCTGCTCGTAGAAGTGCACCTCGTGGTCCATGCCGTAGGCCCGGTGCAGCTCGGTGCGGTGCGCCCCGGGCCGGGCCAGCAGGGCGAGCGGGACGATCAGGATCTCGTCCACCTCCTGGGGCTGGGCCACGTAGGGGTAGGGATATGGCACACGGGCCACCCAGGGCGTCAAGCGGAACGGGGAGGCCAGCACCAGGGTCTCGTCGAGGCGGCCCAGGACGTCCACCCGGGAGGGCTCGAGGCCGATCTCCTCCCGGGCCTCGCGCAGGGCCGCGGCCAGGGAGTCCTCGCCGTCGTCGACGTGGCCGCCGGGGAAGCTGAGCTGGCCGGGGTGCCGGCGGAGGTGGCGGTGGCGCCGGGTGAGCAGGAGCTGGAGCTCCCCGTCCTTCTCGCAGAGCGGCACCATCACCGACCCGTGCCGCAGGCCCCCCGGCGGCGGGTGGGGCAGCGAGCCGAAGTCGAAGTCGGCGCGGGTTCGCGCGGCCAGCGCCCGGCGGAGCCTCTCGAAGATCACGGCCGGGCGGAGGCGGAGGCGCGCGCGGGCGGCGGTCCGTCGTCCGCCGGCAGGATCCCGCGCCACAGGAGCAGCGCGATGGCGAGCCCGGCGGCGATCCGCCAGGCCACGAAGAGGTGGGTGGTCCGGGTGCGCATCCACCGCAGGAGCCAGGCGATGACCCCGAGCCCGAAGGCGAAGGAGACCACGGTTCCCACCGCGGTGGCGACCTGCCAGCCGGGCGCGCCGGCGATGGTGGGCATCACCTTGCCGAGCTTGTAGAGGCCGGCGCCCAGGGTGATGGGCACCGAAAGGAGGAAGCTGAAGCGGGCCGCGTCCTCGCGGCGGAAGCCCAGGAGCATGGCGGTGGTGATGGTGGCGCCGGACCGCGAGGTGCCGGGCACCAGCGCCAGCGCCTGCCCCACGCCGATGGCCACGGCGTCGCGCGCCCCCACGTCCGCGACCCGGCGCTCGTGCCGCGCCAGCCGCTCGGCGGCCAGGAGCAGGAGCCCCCAGGCGACCAGCGAGAAGGCGATGACGGCGTTGCCGAGCGCCTCGATGTGCCTCTCCAGCGCCTTGCCGGCGACGGCGGCGGGCACGGTGCCGAGGACGATGAACCAGCCGAGGCGCGAGGCAGGGGTCTCGAGGGGGCGCCGCCGCCGGAGCGAGCCCAGCCCGGCGGCCAGGAGCTCGCCGATCTCGCGGCGGAAGTAGACCACCACCGCCACGGTGGTGCCCATCTGGATGATGGTGGCGAAGGCGCGGAAGCGCTCGTCGGAGAGCGACTGGCCCAGGAGCTCGCCGAACACCAGCAGGTGCGCGGTGGAGCTGACCGGGAGGAACTCGGTCGCGGCCTGGATCACGCCCAGCACCACCGCGACCAGGATGCTCATGGGCCGGGCGTCAGGCGACGACGGCGCGCGCCCGGGCGCCGGCGGCGTCGCGCAGCGCCTCCTTCTTGTCGGTCCGCTCCCAGGTGAACTCGCGCTCGGTGCGCCCGAAGTGCCCGTAGGCCGCGGTCTTCACGTAGATGGGCCGGAGCAGGTCCAGCCCCTCGATGATCTGCCGCGGGGTCAGGCCGAAGACCGAGCGGATGGCGGCCGCGATCCGCTCCTCGGGGACGACGCCGGTGCCGAAGGTCTCGACCATCACTGAGACCGGCTCGGCCACCCCGATGGCGTAGGCCACCTGCACCTCGCAGCGGCGCGCCAGTCCGGCCGCCACCACGTTCTTGGCGATGTACCGGCCCATGTAGGCCGCCGAGCGATCGACCTTGGACGGATCCTTGCCGCTGAAGGCGCCGCCGCCGTGGCGCCCCATGCCGCCGTAGGTGTCCACGATGATCTTGCGCCCGGTGACGCCGGTGTCGCCCATGGGGCCGCCGATGACGAAGCGCCCGGTGGGGTTGATGTGGATCCGGGTCTTCCGGTCGAGCAGCCGCCGCGGCAGCGCCCGGGCGATGACCTCCTCTCGGACCGCGGCGTGCAGCTTCTTGTTGGAGATGCCCTCGGCGTGCTGCGTGGAGCAGACCACCGTGTCGATGCGCGCCGGCCGGCCGTCGCGGTACTCCACCGTCACCTGGCTCTTGCCGTCGGGGCGGAGGAAGTCGAGCCCGGAGCGCCGGGCCCGGGCGAGCTGGCGGGTGACGGCGTGGGCGTACTGGATCGGGGCCGGCATGAGCTCCGGCGTCTCGTCGCAGGCGTAGCCGAACATCATGCCCTGGTCGCCCGCGCCGCCGGTGTCCACTCCCTGGCCGATGTCGGGGCTCTGCTGGTCCACCGACACCAGCACGGCGCAGGTGTTCCCGTCGAACCCCATCTCGCCCGAGACGTAGCCGATGTCCTTGACCGCCTTGCGCGCCAGCGCGGGGTAGTCGATGCGGGCGCGGGTGGTGATCTCCCCGGCGATCATCACGTAGCCGGTCTTGAGCAGCGTCTCGCAGGCGACCCGGCCGCGGGAATCCTGCGCCAGCACGGCGTCGAGGACGGAGTCCGAGATCTGGTCCGCCATCTTGTCCGGATGGCCTTCCGTGACCGACTCGGAGGTGAAGAGGAAATCGCGCTGTGCCATGTGGGACCCCGAAAGCTCCGGACGCTATGCGCCCCCCGGGAGGGCTGTCAAGAGAGCGGATGAAATGCCTGTTTTCGCGGACGCACGGAAGTCACCCGGTCGCGGGACCCGGCGCGGAGTCGATCTCCAGCAGGCCGGGGAAGCGGGCGGCCATCTCCTCCCGGACGGCGCGGTCGATCTCGTCGTCGGAGCCGAGCTCCAGGAGCCGGTCGAGCAGCGCGCGCCCGTCGGACGCCCGGGCGGCCCGGATCACCTCCTTCACCAGCGGGATGGAGGGGCCGTTCATGGAGAGCTCGGACAGGCCCAGGCCCAGGAGCACCAGGGCGTAGAGCGGCTCGCCCGCCATCTCGCCGCACATCGAGACCGGGATGCCGGCTCGCCGGCCGGCGTCGCAGATGAGCGCCAGCGTGCGCAGCACGGCGAGGTGCATGGGGCGGTAGAGGTAGGCGACGTCCTTGTTCTGCCGGTCGACGGCCAGCGTGTACTGGATGAGGTCGTTGGTGCCGATGGAGAAGAAGTCGCACTCCTTGGCCAGCCGATCGGCGATGAGCGCGGCGCTGGGGAGCTCCACCATGATCCCCACCGGCGGCAGCTCCACCGGCGTCCCCCCGCGCCGGAGCTCGTCGGCCACCTCGGCGAGGGCGCGCCGCGCCGCCCGCAGCTCGGCGACGCCGCTCACCATGGGGAACATGATGCGGAGGTTCCCGTGGGGCGCGGCGCGCAGGAGCGCGCGCAGCTGGGTGCGGAAGAGGTCGGGCTGGCGCAGGCAGTAGCGCAGGGCCCGCAGGCCCAGGGCCGGGTTCTCGGCGTGGGCCCGGATGCCGGCGGGGAGCTTGTCGGCGCCGAGGTCGAAGGTGCGGATGGTGACCGGCCGCGGCGCCAGCGCCTCCAGGATGCGGCGGTAGTCCCGGAAGAGCTCCTCCTCGCCGGGCAGGTCGGCGCGGCCCATGTAGAGGAACTCGGTGCGGTAGAGGCCCACCCCCTCGCCGCCGTGGTCCAGCAGGCTCTCGACCTCCTCGGCGAACTCGATGTTGCCCACCAGCCGCACGGTGACGCCGTCGAGCGTGGTGGCCGGCAGGTCGCGGGTGGAGAGCAGCTCCCGCTCGTGGGCCAGGTAGCGCTCGCGCGCGGCCTGGTAGCCCGCCCGCTCGCCCGCCTCCGGGCGCAGCACCACCACCCCCCGGCCCCCGTCGACCACCACCCAGTCGCCCCGCTCCGCGGCCGAGGTGGCGCGGGCCACGCCCACCACGGCGGGCACCCCCAGGGCGCGGGCCACGATGGCGGTGTGGCTGGTCTGGGTGCCGAGGTCGGTGACGAAGGCCGCCACCTTGCGCTCGTGGAGCAGGAGCGCGGTGTCGGCGGGGGAGAGGTCCCGGGCCACCACGATGGCCCCCTCCGGCGGAACCTCCTGCACGTCGGGCGCCTCGCCCATGAGGTTGCGGATGAGGCGCTCGCCGACGTACTCCACGTCGGCGCGGCGCTCCTTGAAGTAGGGGTCGGCGACGTCGTCGAAGGCGCCCTTGATCTTGCGGATGGCGCGCTTCACCGCCCACTCGGCGTTGACCCGCTCGTCGCGCACCAGGCGCTCCGCCTCCAGCACCAGCAGCTCGTCCTTGAGCATCATCCGGTGCATGTCGATGATGGCGGTGTGCTCGGTACCCTCGAGCTTCTCCACCTTGGCCCGCACGGCCGCCAGCTGCCGGTCGCTCAGGGCCAGCGCCTGGCGCAGCCGCGCCAGCTCCGGCTCCACCTCCCCGGGCGCGATCTCGCGGCGGGGGGTCTTCACCCTGCGCCGGTCGACGGTCCAGACCCGGCCCACGGCGATGCCCGGCGAGGCGGCGATCCCGGTGAGGATGGAGCCGGCCCCCATCACCGCTCCCCGAAGCCGTTCTCGATGAGCCGCGCCAGCGAGGCCATGGCCTCCTCGGCGTCCTCGCCGTCGCAGGAGACGACGATCTCGCTGCCCTTGCCGGCGGCCAGCATCAGGACGCCCATGATGCTCTTGCCGTTCACCGACTGGTCGTCGCGCTCCACCAGGATCTCGCTGCGGTAGCGGTTGGCCGCCTGGACCATCTGGGCCGCCGCCCGGGCGTGGAGGCCCAGGGCGTTCACCACCAGGAAGGTGCGCTGGAGCCGCGGCATCTACGGGCCCCCCCGCGCCGCCAGGGCGAGGCCCAGGCCGGCCCCGGCCGCCAGGGCGGCGTACGCCATCCACAGGAGCGGGAGCCCCCGCCGCAGGGCCAGGTAGCCGCCCGCGGCTCCGGCCGCGGCCAGCAGGCCCCCCTCCGCGCCCAGCGCCGCGCCGGCCCGGACGACGACCACCGCGGCCGCCAGCCCGCAGAGCGCCGCCGCCCCGACGCGCAGCCGCTCGGCCCGCGCCGGCAGGGCCAGGTTGCGGATGTCCAGCACCACCTCGTCGCCGTGCCGGTAGCCGTCGCGGAAGAAGCGCCAGCGGAGCCAGAGGTGCACGGCGTTGTAGGCCGCCACCGCGGCCGCCACCGCCGGCCAGCCGAGGAGGAGGGCGCCCACTGCCGCCAGCGCGCCGAAGAAGGGGCGCAGCGCCGTCCAGAAGAAGCCGTCGCCGACCGCGGCCAGCGGGCCCTGCAGCGTCGCCTTGTAGGCCGCAGGCGCGCCCGGGGGCTCCTCGCCGCGGGCCACCCGCTCCTCGTGCTGGATGGCGCCCCCCACGATGGCCGCCGCC
Organism: Anaeromyxobacteraceae bacterium; assembly: GCA_035455425.1. Classification (GTDB taxonomy): domain Bacteria; phylum Myxococcota; class Myxococcia; order Myxococcales; family Anaeromyxobacteraceae; genus JACRMN01. The sequence goes on from DATIFE010000053.1 coordinate 7,422, forward strand.
ATGTAGGGGTGGCAGTTGAAGAACCCGAGGTGGCGCTCCAGCGCCCGCAGGCGCGCCGCGGGATCGGGGTACAGCTCGCGCAGCGCCGGGTCGATGGCGAAGGCGAAGCCCAGGTTCTGCATGCCGCGCCGGTTCCAGGCCGCCTGGAGGAAGAGGCAGCGCCAGAAGACGCGCCGCAGGGTGGCCGGGCGCAGGCTCACGGGGAGAGCCTCCCGGCCGCCATCAGCAGCGCCAGCCCGGCCACCCCGGCGGCCAGGTAGGCGGCCGGGGCGAGGCGCGCCCGCAGCGCCTTGGCGCCGGCGGCGCAGGCGAAGCCGGCGAAGGCCGCGAAGGCCAGGGAGAGCGGGCGGGCCAGGCCGGGCGCCTCCCGCAGCAGCGCCGGCGCCAGGGCCCCGGCGGCGGCGGCCCCCAGGGGCGCCAGCAGCGCCGAGATGGCGAAGGGGAGGAACAGGCCCCTGGGGTTGCAGCGGACCGCGCCCGGCTCGTCCCCGGCCGCGAGGCAGCGGGCGGCGCGCCCGGCCAGGCGCTCGTTGACCCGCTCCACCAGGACGTCGGCGCGGCGGCCCACCACCGAGAGC
>DATIFE010000054.1:0-9099 GCA_035455425.1 Anaeromyxobacteraceae bacterium
ACCGCGACCGCGACCCCGACCGCGACCGCGACCGCGACCCCGACCGCGACCCCGACCCCGACCCCGACCCCGACCGCGACCCCGACCGCGACCGCGACCCCGACCCCGACCCCGACCACGACCACGACCGCGACAACCCCCAACCCATGTCATCCAAGGTGCGCGGCCGGATCCATGACCTGCGCCACCCCCTCCGCTACACTTCCCGGACCAGGAGGAGCACACCTCATGCGCACGCTCACCGCCGCATTCCTCGCCCTGACCTTCGCCGCGGCCCCCGCCGCCGCCCGGGCCGGTTGGTTCGTGGAAGGCTCGCTGGGCCAGGGCTGGGAGTACAAGCCCGACCACGTCCGCCAGCCGCTCAACGTCATGGTCACCCCGGGCTACCAGATCCTCGACGTCCTCTCCCTCGAGTGCGGGGCCGTGGCGACGTTCGCCAACGTCAAGGACTCCAAGTTCGACGTGCAGCTCCGGCCCATGGCGGAGCTCTCCATCCCGCTCTTCCCCATCTACGCCAAGGCCATCCTCGGCATCACCGGCCTGGCCGACAACCCGGTGAAGATCCAGTATGGCGGCGCGCTCGGCGGGCGGTTCGGCCTCGCCGGCGTGGGCGTGTTCCTCGAGGCCGGGCTGCTCCCCACCAACGTGCAGGTGAAGGACGCCACCACCGGGGCGACGTCGAACCAGCTCATCTGGATCGCGGAGGGTCGGCTGGGCCTGCGCTTCGGCTAGCCCGGCCCGCCACGGCGCTCGCCGCCGGGTAGGTGACGCGCCGCCCCTCCATCAGGGCGAAGGGCGTGGGCCGGTGGGGATGGGATCGGCCCGGCGCCGATCCGATGACGTGCTCCACCACCACGCCGCGGGCCCACAGCGCGTCGGCGATGAGGGAGCGGTGGCAGCGCCAGGGCACCGCCTCGGCGCACATGACCGCCACCGGGCCCTCGCGCGCCAGCCCGCGAAGGGCCACCAGCCCCTCCTCGAACTCGCAGGTGAGCATGTGGTCGGCGAAGCCGCGGAAGCTCTCGTCGCGCCAGGCGCCGTTGGGCGACGCCCGCAGCGGATGGCGCAGCCCGCCCAGCCCCGGCACGTGGACGTAGCGGATCCCCTGGCGCGGCAGCGCCTCCGCCAGCGCCAGGCCGTCGTGCTGCGGGTTGTGGCGCGAGCGGGGGACGGTTCGCACGTCGACCAGGCAGGTGGCGCCGTGGGCGCGCAGGGCGGCGACCAGGTCCTCGAGGGACCGGGTGGAGTGTCCGATGGAGAGGACCCGCCGGCCTCCCCATCCGGGGGCGGCCCGGCCCGGCGACCCTTGTCGATCCTCCATTGCGGTCCTATGTGGCGACCGGGAGCCGCGCGCCATACCATGCCGGGCGCCGTCTCGCGCGGCTTGACTTCGGCGGCGCTTCGTCCTTAATGCGCCAACCATGCTCGAGAGCCTGAAGTCCCGGGGCGGCAAGCGCTGGCCCCGGGGACAGCGCTTCCAGCTCACCCCCGCCGGCGTCGATTCCGAGGCGGCTCACGCCTCTGCCGTGCGCGACGCCCGGGCCCAGGGCCGCACCGCCCTGGAGTCGGCCCAGCGGCGCTGGGCGGAGCCCCTCGGCCTCGACCCCGCCGACGGGGTGGTGCTGGCCGAGCTCAAGGTGGGCCGGCGCAGCCTGGCCGACATCTGCACCGCCCTCGAGAGCTGCGGCCTGGACAAGGCCCAGGTCAAGGTCTCCGTCGACCGGCTGGTCGAGAAGCAGCTCGCCGAGCCGCTGCCGACGCAACTCGAGGCCTAGGCGCTACTTGCTGTTGCCTGCGTTGAAGGTCCGCGGCCGCGTCACCAGGTCCTGCGCCTGCCGGCGCTCCTCTTCCTTGCGCCGCACCGTCCGGCAGACCTCCTCGGGGATGTTGCTGCCCGTCGGCCGCACCTTCTCGCAGACGTAGACGGTGTCTGGATCGGCGGCGGCAACGGCCTTGTCCGAGGCCTTGTCCGAGGCCTTGGCGGCGGGCTTGGCGGACACCGCGGAGCCGGCTCCGGTCGCGGCCGGCGCAGCGCAGGCTGCTGCGAGGAGCATCATTGCTCCGAGGATGAAGTTCTTCATCTTGGCGTGCTCCCCTTCCCGGCGTGTCGCCGGAGCGAGCTTCACTTCTAGCCGCCGAATACTCTCGGAATCAAGGGGAATCCCAGCGCCCCGCCGGGGGTTTTCGCCCATGCAGAATCGGCGCGCCCCGGGATTCCGCGGCCTCCCGCCCCCGGACCGGATAGGAGACGGTCGCGTGCGCCTGGGCCGCACGCCCCCGGAGGAGATCGGCACGTGCAAGCCGAGAGCGCGGTCCTCACCCCGGCGCAGCGCGCCCTCGCCCGGCTGCCGCCGCACCTGCGCCGCTTCGCCGTGGACCAGCGGTACGGCGACTACACGCCGCGGGACCACGCCGTGTGGCGGCACGTCCTGCGGCGGCTGGTGCGTCACCTCGCCGACCGCGCCCACCCGAGCTACCTCGCCGGCCTGGAGGCGGTGGGCATCGGCACCGAGCGGATCCCCAGCCTCGACGAGATGAACGCCCGGCTGGAGCGCCTCGGCTGGTCGGCGGTCTGCGTCCGGGGGTTCATCCCGCCCGCCGTCTTCACCGAGCTCCAGTCGCTCCGGGTGCTGGCCATCGCCGCCGACGTCCGCACCCACGAGCACGTCGAGTACACCCCGGCCCCCGACATCGTGCACGAGAGCGCCGGGCACGCGCCCATCCTGGCCGACCCGGCCTACGCCGCCTATCTCCAGAAGGTGGGCGAGCTCGGCTTCCGGGCCATCGCCTCGGCGGAAGACGCGGAGGTGTACGAGGCCATCCGCAACCTCTCGGTGGTCAAGGAGGACCCGGAGGCTACGCCGGAGGAGGTGGCACGGGCCGGGCAGCGGCTGGCCGACGCCGGCTCGGCACGGCGCACCACCTCGGAGTCCACCCGGGCCTCGCGCCTCTACTGGTGGACGGCGGAGTACGGCCTGGTCGGCAGCCTCGACCGCCCGCGCATCTACGGGGCCGGCCTGCTCTCCTCCATCGGCGAGAGCACGCACTGCCTCTCCGATGCCGTGGAGCGGGTGCGGCTCTCGCTCGACTGCGTCGAGCAGGACTACGACATCACCACCATGCAGCCGCGCCTCTTCGTGGCGCGCGACTTCGGCGAGCTCTCGGAGCTGGCGGCGAGGATGGCCGAGACGCTCTCGTGGCGCCGGGGCGGCGACCACGGCCTGGAGGTGGCCCGCTCGGCCCGGAGCGTGACCTGCCTGTCGCTGGACGGCGGCCTCGAAGTCTCGGGGGTGGTGTACGAGCGCTTCGGCGGCGCGCGGCCGCTGGCGCCCGGGCTCGAGACCGCGGCCGCGGTGGTGGGGGGGCCCTCGCTCCTGTCGCGGAACGGGCGGGCGCTCGAGGGCCCCTGGTCGCTTCCGGCGGTGGTGGCCTTCGGGACCGTGAAGCTGCCGCGGGAGGGGCGGTTCCGGGCCGAGCTCGAGAGCGGCCTGGTGCTGGACGGGCGCGCCCTGCGCGGGCGCGAGGTGGCGGAGCTGCGCGGCCGGGTGCAGGGGTGCGAGATCGCGCTCCCGCCCCGGGCCCTCCTGGTCGGCAGCCGCTCGCTGCCGTCGGTGTCGGGCGGCCCGGCCGATCCCGAGACCTGGGATTCCCATTTCGGCCGCCCGGCCGCCGAGGGCGAGGGGGAGGCGCGAGCGCGGGCCCGCAAGGCGGCTGCGCTCCCGCCCGGGCTCGGCCGGCTCTACGCCGAGGTGCGCGAGATGCGGGAGCGCGGAGCGCCGGACCGCGCCCGGCTGGCGGCCATCGCCGCCGAGCTCTCCTCCTTCCCCGACGACTGGTTGCTGCGGGAGGAGATCCGGGAGCTGGGAGAGTAGACCTCCGGGGAGAGCACGATGGGCAACCAGCAGGTGGCACCTGAGACGAAAGGCGTTGCGGTGAAGACGCTGGCGACGATCGACCTCGGCCCCGAGATCGAGGGCATGGCAGGGCGCCAGCTTCGAATGCGCATCGTGACCATCGAGCCTGGAGGCGTCTTTGGCCCGATTCACGACCACAAGGGCAGACCAGGCACCGTCTACGTGCTGCAGGGAACGATCACCGACCATCGAAATGGAGTCGCCACGGACTACGGGCCGGGGGTGGGATGGCCCGAGGACAGGAACACCACGCACTGGCTCGAGAACAGAGGAACGATCCCGGCGGTGGAGATCTCGGTCGACATCGTCAGGCGAGAGTGAGCGACGAGCGGTGGCGAAGGGCCTCGCTTTCAGCCGATCTGGGTCCGGAACCTGGCCGTCGCCAGGCCCAGGATCAGGGCGCCGTAGACGAACAGCACCGTGAGCTGCACCCAGAGGTCGGCGAAGCCGGCGCCGCGCAGGAGCACCCCGCGGGCGATCTCGGCGAAGAAGCGGAGCGGGTTCGCCCAGGTGACGGCCCGCAGCCACGCCGGCATGGCCTGGATGGGGGTCATGATGCCGGAGAGCAGGGCCGCCGGGATGATGAAGAGGAAGCCTCCCAGGAAGGACTGCTGCTGCGTCGAGGAGATGGTCGAGACCAGCAGGCCGACGCCGAGCGTCGAGCACAGGTAGAGCACCGCGCCCAGGGCCAGCGCCGGCAGCGGTCCCCGCACCGGCACGTCGAAGATCCAGGTCATGGCCGCGAGCGCCAGCACCACGTCGAGGAACCCCACCAGGACGAAGGGCGTCATCTTCCCCGAGAGGAGCACGAAGGGCCGGATGGGGGTCACGAGCACCTGCTCCAGCGTGCCCATCTCCCGCTCCCGCGAGAGCCCCATGGCGGTGACGATGGTGGTCACCACCACCAGCAGCATCGCCAGGATGCCGGGGACGATGTAGACCGCCGTCTTGAGCCGGGGGTTGTGGAGAACGCGCGGGGCCACCTCCACCAGCGGAGGCGGCGCGCGCCCCAGGGCGGCCAGCCGGTCGCGGACGGCGTCCTCCGCGGCGGAGGCGAAGAAGCGGGCGATGGCGCTGGCGGCGGCGCCGGCGCGGACCGGGTCGGTGCCGTCGATGAGCGCCTGCACCCGCGCCGACCTGCCCGCGGCCAGGTCGCCGGAGAAGCCGGGCGGGATGACGATGGCCGCCGCCGCCCGCCCGTCGTCGAGGACCTGGTCCGCCTCCCCCGCGCTCCGGACGTCGAGCTCGTGCCGCAGCGTCCCGTCGGCCAGTAGGCGCCGGGCCTGCTCGCGGCTGGCCGCGCTGCGGTCGAGGTCGGCCAGGGCGGTGGGCACCCGGTCCACGTCGAAGTCCACCGCGAAGCCGAAGAGGATGGTCTGGATGAGCGGCGCCGCGATCAGCATGAACATGATGCGGCGGTCCCGCAGCGTCTGCCGGAACTCCTTGCGGACCACGGCCGCGTAGGTCGTGAGCGCCGAGGGCGTCGCGGGCGAGCTCACGCGATCCTCCGCTGGAAGCGGGCGGTGGCGACCGCCAGGATGCCGACGGCGAAGATCGCCAGCGCCAGGAGGTCGGGCCACAGCTCGGCGGCGCCGCTTCCCTTGAGGAGGATGCCGCGCAGGGCGTGCACGAAGTAGCGCGCCGGGATGATCCGCGACAGCACCTGTAGCGCCCGCGGCATGTTCTCGATGGGGAAGAGCATCCCCGAGAGCAGCAGCGACGGGAGGAGCGAGGAGAGCGTCCCGGCCTGGGTGGCGACCAGCTGGTTCTTGGTCACCACCGAGATGAGGAGCCCCTGCCCCAGCATCCCGGCCAGGAAGGCCAGGCCGACCGCGAAGAGCAGGGGCAGGCTCCCGCGGACCGGCACGTCGAAGGCCGTGGCCCCCACCGCCACCACCAGCAGAAGCTGGACCAGCCCCAGGCCGAGGTAGGGGAGCAGCTTCCCCAGGATGATGTCGATCCGCCCCACCGGGGAGGCGAAGAGCTGCTCCATGGAGCCGCGCTCCCACTCGCCGGCCACGGTGAGCGCGGTGAGCAGCACCGCCCCGAGCGCCATCAGGTACACGGTGAGCCCGGGGACCATGAAGACCGCCGAGCGCCCCTCGGGGTTGTAGCGGGTCCAGGTCCGCACCTCGACCGGCGGCGCGGCCAGGGCCCCGGCCGCGGCGGCCCGGCGCAGGCTCTCGGCGCGGGCGATGGCGTCCGCCTTCTGCAGCACCTGGCTGGCGCTGGCGGAATCGGCGCCGTCGACGAGGAGCGCGGCCTCGGCCCTCCCGCCCCGGGCCAGGTCGCGGCCGTAGCCGGGGCGGACCACCAGGGCGGCGAAGGCCCGGCCGCGGCGGAAGAGGTCCTCGGCGTCCTCGGGCGCGATGCGCTCCACCAGGTCGAACTCGCCGGCGCGGGTGAAGGCGTCGACGAGCGCGCGCGACGCCGGCGTGCGATCGGCGTCGGCCACGGCCAGCGGCAGGTGATCGAGGTCGAAGGAGACGCCGTACCCGAAGAGGAGCAGCATCACCACCGGCATGACGAAGGCCAGCACCAGGGTGCGCGGGTCGCGCACGATGTGCAGCACCTCCTTGGCCGACATGGCCCCGATGCGGATGGCGAGGCGGGCCGGGCGCGCCCTCATGGCCCCTCCTCCGGCGCCGGGGCGGCGCCGCTCGCCGCCAGGAACACGTCCTCCAGCGTCGCCTCGCCGGTCTCCACCGCCACCTCGGCGGCTCCCGCCTCCCGGAGCACCGCCTCCACCGCCGCGGGCTCCCAGCGGCCGGGCGCCACCCGGAGGTGCAGCCCGGCGCCGAAGGGCTCCACCGCCACCACGCCCGGGCGACCCGCCAGGGCGGCCGCGGCGCCGAGCAGGCCCCTGCCGTGGGCCACCAGCACCTGCTCCGGCACCCAGGCCCGCTTCAGCGCCGCCGGCGTGTCCAGGGCCACCAGGCGCCCGTCGGCCATGAGGCCGATGCGGCGGCAGTACTCCGCCTCGTCCAGGTAGTGGGTGGTGACGAAGACGGTGGTTCCCTCGCCGGACATCTCCCGGATGAGGCGCCAGAAGTGCCGCCGGGCCACCGGGTCGACGCCGGCGGTCGGCTCGTCGAGGAAGACCACCCGCGGGCGGTGGAGGATGGCCCCGGCGAGCGCGACGCGCTGGCGCAGGCCGCCGGGGAGCGCCCCGGTGGGCGACCGCTCCAGGCCGCGCAGCTCGAGGCGGTCGAGCACCTCGCCGATGCGGGCGCGCAGCTCGCGCCCGGAGAGCCCGTAGGCCCCGCCGAAGAACTCCAGGTTCTCGCCCACCGGCAGGTCGAGGTAGAGGGAGAACTTCTGCGACATGTAGCCGATGGACGACTTGACGCTGGCGGGGTGGGCGCCGACGTCGTGCCCGGCCACCGTGGCCTCGCCGGAGCTGGGGGCCAGCAGCCCGCAGAGCATGCGGATGGTGGTGGACTTCCCGGCGCCGTTGGCGCCCAGGTAGCCGAAGACCTCGCCCTCCTCCACCTCGAAGCTGACGCGGTTCACGGCGGTGAAGTCGCCGAAGCGCCGCGTCAGCTCGACCGCCCGGATGGCCGTGCTCATGCGCTCTCCCGCCCGATCCGCGAGAGGAACAGGTCCTCGAACCCCGGCTGCGCCGGCACCAGCGCCGCGCCCAGGGGCGCGACTGCCGCCTCCACCCGATCCCGCCCGCCGCGCACCACGTCGATCCGCAGCCGGGCGCCGGCCGGGGAGGCGGCCCGGACCTCGGGGAGGCGCGACAGCGCCGCGTCCACCGCGTCGCGGGCGCCGCCCACCACCTCGAAGGCCTCGTCCTCGAAGCCCTGCAGGAGCGCCCGCGGGGTCCCCTCGAGCAGGAGCCGGCCGCCGTGCACCAGCCCGACGCGGGCGCAGCGCTCCGCCTCGTCCATGTAGGGCGTGGAGATCAGCACCGTCATCCCGCCCTGGACGAACTCGTGGAGCAGCGCCCAGAGCTCGCGGCGCGAGACCGGATCGACGCCGTTGGTCGGCTCGTCGAGCATCAGCACCCGGGGCTGGTGGAGCAGGGCGCAGGCGAGCGCCAGCTTCTTGTACATCCCGCCCGAGAGCTGGTCGGCGCGGCGGTCGGCGAAGCGCTCGAGCCGCGTCAGGTGCAGGAGGCGGGCGGTGCGCTCCGCGGCCACCGCCCGGGGGAGGCAGTAGAGGCGCGAGAAGAAGCGGAGGTTCTCGGCGACCGAGAGATCGCGGTAGAGGCTGTACTGCTGCGGCATGAGCCCCAGCGACTCGCGGAGGGCGGCGCCGCCGCGCCGCGGGTCCGCCCCCAGCACGCGCGCCTCGCCGCCGTCGAGGACCAGCAGCCCCGCCAGCGCCCGGATGGCGGTGGTCTTGCCCGCGCCGTCGGGGCCCACCAGTCCGTAGAGCTCGCCCTCGCGCGCGCCGAAGGAGAGCCCGCGGAGCGCCTCCACCTCCCCGAACCGCTTCCGGAGCCCGCGCGCCTCGAGCACCGGGGCCGGCTCCGCGACCGCCCCCATGGCTACCGCTCCGTCGCGGGCAGGGTGACCTGCACCGGCATTCCGGGCCGGAGCTTGCCGTCCGGGTTCGCGACCCACACCTCCACCGGGTACACCAGGCGATCGCGATCGGTCCGGGTCTGGATGTTGCGGGGCGTGAACTCGGCCCGGGTGGCCACCGTGCGCACCGTGCCGGCGAAGGTCTGGCCCGGCCAGGCGTCGGCCACCACCTCCGCCCGGGCGCCGGCCCGGGCCGCGGCCAGCTCCGCGTTGGGGAGGTAGAAGGTGGCCTTCACCTGGGCCAGGTCCACCAGCTTCACCAGCGGCTGGCCCGCCGCCACCAGCTCCCCGGCCTCGTGGGGCAGGTCCTCCACCACCGCGTCCCGCGGCGCCACCACCCGGCACTCGTCGGCGAGCAGCTGCGCCCGCTGCGCGCTGGCCCTGGCCGCCTCGAGCTGCGCCCCGGCGGCCACCGCCTGGGCGCCCGAGGCCCGGATGGCGGCCGCCGCCGCGATGGCCTGCTGCTCGCTGGCCCGGGCCTGGGCATAGGCGGCCTGGGTCTGCCGCTCGAGGCCGTCGGCCGAGGCCCGGGTCTGGTCCCGGCTCGCGGCTGCCACGTCCGCGGCCACCGACTCGATCCGCCTCGCCTGCCGCTCGGCGGCGTCCCGCTGGGCGGCCAGCGCCTCGGCCTGGGCCCGGGCCGCCATCTG
>DATIFE010000055.1:0-8266 GCA_035455425.1 Anaeromyxobacteraceae bacterium
CGCGCGGATGCCGCGGCCGCTGTGAAGCTGGGCATCATGCCCTCGGAGCAAGCATAGCACCGGCGCCCGCCGCCGGATGCTCCCCCGCGTCCTGGGTACAGGCGCCCGGAACCGCTCCCGGTCCCGGCCGCTCTGGCGCACGTAACCGGGGCCCCGGGGAGGCGCAACCGGATCAGAAGTACTTCTTGCGCTTGGAGGAGGGCAGGATGCCCAGGACCTCCCGGTACTTGGCGACGGTGCGCCGGGCGATCTCGATCCCCTGGTCGCGGAGCAGCTCCACGATGCGCTGGTCGGAGTGGGGGTGCTTCGGGTCCTCGGCGGCCACGATCTGCCGGATGTGGCTCTTGACGGCCTCGCTCGCGATCTCGTCGCCGCCGGTCTTGTTGATGGCCGAGTTGAAGAAGAACTTGAGCTCGTAGATGCCCTGCGGCGTGTGGACGTACTTGTTGGTGGTGACGCGGGACACGGTCGACTCGTGCATCCCGATGTCCTCGGCCACGTCGCGCAGGATGAGCGGCTTCAGGTGGGCGATGCCCTTGTCGAGGAAGTCGCGCTGGAACTTCACGATCGACTCGGTGACCTTGTAGATGGTCCGCTGCCGCTGGTGGATGGAGCGGATGAGCCACACCGCGCTGCGGAGCTTGTCCTGGATGTACTCCTTGGCCTTGCCCGCCTCGCCGTTCTTCAGCGCCGCCCGGTACATCCCGCTGATGCGGAGCTTGGACAGGCCGTCGTCGTTGAGCACCGTGACGTACCGGTCGCCCATCTTGTGGACGTAGACGTCCGGCGTGATGTACTGCGGCTCCTCGCCGGTGAAGGAGCGGCCGGGCTTGGGCTCGAGCCGGGAGATGACCCGGACGGCCTTGACCACCTCCTCGATCGGGATCTTCAGGTCCTTGGCGATGGCCTGGTAGTTCTTCGATTCCAGGTGCTTGAGGTGCCGCTCGATGATGGCCACGATCTCCGGCGTGTCGGCGTTGATGTGCCGGACCTGGAGGAGCAGGCACTCGCGCAGGTCGCGGGCCGCCACCCCCACCGGATCGAAGGTCTGCACCTTGCGCAGGGCCTTCTCGGCCAGCTCCATCCCCACGCCGGCCTCGAAGGCCACGCGCACCAGCGGGTCGCGCTGGGCGCCGTCCTCGACCTCCCCGTCGACCAGCGGCATCTTGAAGTAGCCGTCCGGGTCGAGGTTGCCGATGATCAGCATGGCCACCCGCTCCTCGTCCTCGGTGCAGTGGGAGAGGCGGAGCTGCCACACCAGGTGGTCGGTGAGGTCGGCCTTGCGGGTGAGGGTGGCCTCGTAGCCGGGGAGCTCCTCGTCGGTGAGGCCCCGGTTCGAGGGGGCGGTGTGCCCCTGGAGCTGGTAGTGCTCGAGGTACTGGTCCCAGTCGATCTCGTTCGACCCCTCCTCCCCCTTCACCTCCTCCGACTTGTCCGGCTCCTTGGCCTGCGGCGCGGCCTCCACCTCCTGCTGCTCGGCGGGGCTCGCCCCCTCGGCCGGCCGGTCCTCCTCGGCGTCGGCGGCGTCCTCGAGGAGCGGGTTCTCCGTCATCTCGGTGCGGACCAGCTCCACCAGCTCCATGCGCGACAGCTGCAGGAGCTTGATGGCCTGCTGCAGCTGGGGGGTCATCACCAGCTGCTGCGACATCTTGAGGTGCTGTTTCAGCTCCAGTGCCATGCCCGCCTCACCGCGCCTCGCGCACGTCGTCGAGCCGGAAGCGCTCCCCGAGGTAGACCGCCCGGGCCCGCTCGCTCGAGGCGATCTGGGTCGGCGTGCCCTCCTCCAGGATCCGCCCGGCGCTCAGGATGTAGGCCCGGTCGCAGATTCCGAGCGCCTCCCGCACGTTGTGGTCCGTGAGGAGCACGCCGATCCCCTTGTCCCGGAGCGCCCCGATGAGCCGCTGCAGCTCGGCCACGGCGATGGGGTCCACCCCGGCGAAGGGCTCGTCGAAGAGGATGTAGTGCGGATCGGCGAGGAGGCTGCGGGCCACCTCGGCCCGGCGCCGCTCGCCCCCCGAGAGCGTCTCGCCCTTGCTCCCCGCCACCTTGGTGAGCCCGAACTCGGCGAGCAGCGCCTCGGCCCGCTCCTCGCGCTCCCGCCGGCCCACGCCCAGCGCCTCCAGCACCGCGGTGAGGTTCTCCCGCACCGTGAGCTTGCGGAAGATGGAGGCCTCCTGGGGGAGGTAGCCCACGCCCAGGCGCGCCCGCCGGTGCATGGGGAGCCGGGTGAGGTCGGACGCGCCCAGCCGGACCTGGCCGGCGTCGGGCGCGACCAGGCCCACCACCATGTTGAAGCAGGTGGTCTTGCCGGCGCCGTTGGGGCCCAGGAGCCCGACCACCTCGCCCGGCCCGACGTGGAAGGAGACCTGGTCCACCACCCGGCGGCGCCGGTAGCTCTTGGTGAGGCTCTCGGCCGCCAGCAGCCCGTCTCCCGGGGCGCGCCGGGGAGCTCCGTCCCCCGGGGCCGGTCCGGGAGGCTGCGCCGCGTTCCGCGGCCCGGTCACCGCTTCCCCCCTCGCGGCTTGCCCAGCGCCTCGCCCGCCGGCTCGTAGAGGGTTCCCTTCCCCTTGGTGAGCCGGACCCGGTCCTCGTCCAGGTCGTAGACCAGCTCCTCGCCGGTCATCTCGGAGCTGCCGTCGCGCAGGGTGGGATTCCCCTTGCACACCACGCGCGCCGCCTCGTCCTCGTACACCGCGGTGCCACAGGTCACCACCCGGGTGCCGCGGGTGAGCCGCACGTCCCCCTCGCACGTGGCCCGCTGCACCTTCCCCTTGGCGTCCGACTCCAGCACCAGCCTGTGGCAGGTGAGGACCGCGTCGTCGCGGGTCAGGGTGACGACCGGGTTCCCGGTCATCACCGTGCGCCCCTCCTTCACGCGGTAGTCCACGTCCTCGGCCTGGATGCGCACGGCGGGGCGGGGCCTCGCCGGGGGCGGGGCCGGCGGCGCCAGCAGGGCCGCGGAGAGAGCCAGGGCGGCGACCATCATTCCGCCGCGCTCCCGGCGGGACGGACCCCGTCCTCCCGGGGGAACGCCTCGCCCGGGGAGACCGGCAACCGGCCCCGGCGGGACCGGGAGCCAGAGCCCTGGAAGGCGATCTCCGAAGCCACTCTTCGCACCTCTCACACCCCCGTGGCCCGCTTCCGGCCCCGGCATCCGCCGCCCCGGCGGCGCTGCTCATGCGAAAAACCATGCCGAAGATAGCAGAGTTGACCTGTGTCATTCCAGTGGCACGCCACTTGCTAGGTAACGATCCGCTAGCCTTCGGAAAGCTCACGGCTTTTCGGCACCGAACTTGCCTCCCCTTCAGGGGGCGGCCGCCTCTTCCAGCGCTGGTGCATCCAGACCCATTCCTCGGGCCTCTCCCGGATGGCCCCTTCGAGGAGGGCGGTGCAGGCGGCGGTGAGCCGGAGCGACTCGGCTTCCCGATCGGCGGCCTGGGCGTCGTAGGGCACCTCGACCACGCAGACCTCGTGGCCGTCGCCCGGCCGGCGGCCGCGGCGCCGGGACCAGGCCACCACCACCGGCGCCCGGAAGCGGAGGGCGAGGTCGCCGGCGGCCCGCGGGGTGAAGGCCGGCCGGCCGAAGAAGGGGACGAAGAAGCCCTGCACCCGGGTGTCCTGGTCGATGAGCAGGCCGAGCGCCTTGCCCTCCTTGAAGGTCCGGATCATGGCTCGCCCCGTGCCCGGGTCCTCGCGCCACAGGGTGGTCACCCCGCCCTCGGCCCGGAGGGAGCCCATGAGGGCGTTCATGGCCGGGTCGTGCCCCGCCTTGGCGATGACCGCGTTGGGGATGCCGGCCGCGGCCACCCGGCGCGCCATCAGCTCCCAGTTCCCGACGTGCCCGGTGACGTAGACCATGCCGCGCCCGCGGCCGAGGACCTCCCGCAGGATCCCCTCGCCGTCGCCCGCGAACGAGACGTAGCCGGTGAGCCCCGCGGCCCAGCGCCGGACGGTGACCACCTCGGCGGCCAGCCAGGCGAGGTGCACCAGGCTCCGGCGGGCGATGGCCTCGCGCTCGGCTGGGCTCCGGTCCGGGAAGGCGACCGCCAGCGTGTCGAGCATCTGGCGCCGGGTCCCGCGCGCCAGGGGCCAGGCGAGCCGGCCCGCGGCCGTCCCCAGGGCCAGGGCGGCCCGCAGCGGGAGGAGCGACACCAGCCGGGCCAGCGCCCGGAGGAGGGCGGAGCGGGCGGCGCGCCGGGCGCGCTTCGCGAGCGGGACGTCGGACACGGCGGCGGAAGCTCGCACCCCGGGGGGAGGGTCAGGAGACCAGCGGGACCCCCTTGGCCCGGAGGATGAGCTCGCAGAGCTCGCGCACCGCGCCGCGGCCGCCGCGGCTCCGGGCGACGAAGTGGACGGCCTCGCGCACCTCGGGCCGGGCGTCGGCCGGGGCCGCCGAGAGCCCCACCTTGCGCAGCAGGGGGATGTCGTTCACGTCGTCGCCCATGTAGGCCACCTCGGCGTCGGGGATGCCGAGCGCCGCCAGCCCGGCGTAGGCCTGGAGCTTGTCGCGCTGCCCGAAGACCAGGTGCTGGAAGCGCAGCTCGCGGAGGCGCACCTCCGAGGCCTTGCCCGGCCGGCCGGAGATGACGCCCAGCTGCGCGTGCTCCCGCAGGAGCACGATGCCGTGGCCGTCCTGCGTGTCGAAGGCCTTGAGCGCCTCGCCCTCGGGGCCGTACCAGACGCGCCCGTCGGTGAGGACGCCGTCGACGTCGAGGAGCACCAGGCGCACGCGCGCGGCGCGGGCCAGGAGGGCGCGGGGCGAGATCCGGGCGCGAGACCCCCGGGCGTCGCTCACGGCTGCCCCAGGGCGCGGCGGATGGCGAGCGCGTCGGCCAGCACCCGGTCGGCCATGTCGAAGTCGAGGGAGTTGGGGCCGTCGGAACGGGCCGTGGCCGGGTCCTCGTGGATCTCGGCGAAGAGGGCGTCGATGCCCACCGCGGCGGCCGCCCGGGCCAGCGGGGCCACGAACTCCCGGTTCCCGGAGGTGGTGTCGCCTCCCTGGCCGGGGAGCTGCACCGAGTGGGTGGCGTCGAGGCACACCGGCACGCCCAGCTCGCGCATCATCACCAGCGACCGCATGTCCACCACCAGGTTGCCGTAGCCGAAGGTGGCGCCGCGCTCCGTGAGGAGCACGTCGGGGTTGCCCGCGTCCCGGCACTTCTGGACGGCGTGGCGCATGTCGCGCGGGGCCACCATCTGGCCCTTCTTGACGTTGACGCCGCCCCGGGCGTGCCGGGCGCAGGCGACGACCAGGTCGGTCTGGCGGCAGAGGAAGGCCGGCACCTGGAGGACGTCGACCACCTTCGAGACCGGCTCGGCCTGCCAGCTCTCGTGGACGTCGGTGAGGCAGGGGAGGCCGGTCTCGCGCTTCACCTTCTCGAAGATGGCCAGGCCGGCCTCGAGGCCCACCCCGCGGAAGCTCTTGCCGCTGGTGCGGTTCGCCTTATCGAAGCTGGCCTTGAAGATCACCGGGACGCCGTGCCGCTCGCCCAGGGCCTTGACCCTGCGGGCGTGGGAGAGGGCCTGCGACTCGGACTCCAGGACGCAGGGGCCGGCGATGACGAGCAGCTTCTGCCCGTCGCCGACGTCGTGGCCCCCGATGTGCGCCCGCACCACGGGCCGGATTGTAGCCCGGCGCGCCCCGCCCCGCCTCGTCCGTTTCGCTCCGGGCGGAGGGCCCTACTCGAACTCGCCCCTCTGCTTCTTCTTCGGCTTCTCCACCGCGTGCTCGATGGGCGGGAGCGAGAGGACGTACTCGGCGATGGCCGCGCGGTCGTCCGGGCTCAGGTACTTGAGGCCGTCGTCGATCTCCACGGCCATCAGGCCGCCGGCCAGGTCGCCGTCGGGGGCCAGGCCGGTCCCGAGGTAGCCGGCGAGGTCGCTCCGGCTCCAGCGGCCGATGCCGGTGCGCGGGTCGGGCGTGATGTTGGGGACGACCGCTCCCTCGGGCCCGCGGCTGGCGCCGGCGTACCGCATCGAGGCCTTCGGGGCGCCGGTGATCGACCGCGGGGTGTGGCACTCGCCACAGTGCGCCGCCGCCTCGGCCAGGTAGGCGCCGCGGTTCCACGACGCCGGCCGGGCGGGGTCGGGCCGGAAGGGGCCGGGCCGGAAGAAGAGCAGCTTCCACACCCCGAGGAAGGGGCGGAAGCCCGCGAACCAGGCCAGGCGGTGCGGGCGGTTCTCCTGCCGCACCGGCGGCTGCGCCCGGAGCCAGGCCCAGAGCGCGCGCAGGTCGTCGTCCGCCAGCCGGGTGTAGGACGGATAGGGGAAGGCGGGGTAGAGGTTCTCGCCCTGCCGGCCCACTCCCTGGCGCATGGCGCGCAGGAACTCGTCCTCGCTCCACCGGCCCAGGCCGGTGTCGGGGTCGGGCGTGATGTTGGTGGTGTAGAAGGTGCCGAAGGGGCTCGGGAGGGCGCGCCCGCCGGCGAGCGGCCTGCCGTGGTTCTTCTCGTCGGTGTGGCAGGCGTAGCAGCCGGCGGCATGGAACACGTACTCGCCCCGGGCCAGCGGCGGGTCGGGCGGCGCCTCGGCGGCGCCGGCCGGCGCCGCCAGCAGGAGGGCCGCGAGGAGCGGCGCCGAGGGTGCCAGGGGCGGGCTCCCCGCTACTTCGGGTTCATGCGGAAATCCTTGTGGCAGGCCTTGCAGGCGTCGCCGAGCTCGCCGAAGCGGGCGGCGTAGCTCTTGGTGTCGCCCGCGGCGACGGCCTTGGCGAGCGCCTCCGACCGGCGGGCCGCGTCGGCGGCGCGCTTCCGGAAGTCGTCGTGGCTCATCCACACGCCGGGGAGCGCCGCGCTGTCGGCCGTGGTCGAGCCCGCCGGGAAGAGTGCGGGGATGTCCCGGTTGATGGCCTGCAGGGCCCTGACGTGCTCGCCCAGGTCGGCCTTGAAGTCGACCTTGCCGAAGATGATGGCGGCCGCGGCGGACATGTGCGCGCCGTTGGCCTTCATCATCGCCTGGCGGTACTTGACGATCTCCGCCGGCTCGGCGGCCTGGGCCGCCGTCGCGGCCGCGGCCAGGAGGGCCACGGCGGCCATCAGCGAGATCCTGCGAGCGTTCCTCATCGGGGTGTCTCCGGGGTGGCGTGGGACGGCGCGCCCGGACGATAGGGGCCGCCCCGTCCGCGCGCGCGTCCCAGGAGGATGCCCCGGCTCAGGCGTTCTTCCCGACCGGGAGCTTGGTGACCTCGGCGACGCCCCGGCGGTGCGCGTCCCGGCTCTCCAGCGCGGCGGCGACGAAGCCGGCGAAGAGCGGATGGGGGGCGAAGGGCTTCGACTTGAACTCGGGGTGGAACTGGCAGCCCACGAAGTGGGGGTGGTCGCGCAGCTCGATCATCTCCACCAGCCCCAGGTCCGGGTTCACGCCGCTGAAGACCATGCCGGCGGCCTCGAACTGGGCCCGGTAGCCGTTGTGGAACTCGAAGCGGTGGCGGTGGCGCTCGTGGATCAGGTCGGCGCCGTAGAGCTCGCGCGCCTTGGTCCCGGGCTCGAGCCGGCAGGCGTAGCTCCCGAGCCGCATGGTGCCGCCCTTCTCGGTGACGCCCTTCTGCTGCTCCATCAGGGTCACCACCGGGTGCGGCGTCTTCTCGTCGAACTCCAGCGAGTTGGCTCCGGCCAGCCCCAGGACGTCGCGGGCGAACTCGATGACCGCCATCTGCAGCCCGAGGCAGATGCCGAAGAAGGGGACCTGGTTCTCCCGGGCGTAGCGCACCGCCCGGATCTTCCCCTCGGTGCCGCGGACGCCGAAGCCGCCGGGGACCAGGATGGCGTCCACGGCCTCCAGCGCCGAGAGGTCGCCCTCCTCCAGCCGCGTCGAGTCGATGAACTCGGCCCGGACCCGGGCGTCGTTGGCGATGCCGCCGTGGACCAGCGCCTCGTTGAGGCTCTTGTAGCTCTCGTGGAGCTCCACGTACTTGCCCACCACGCCGATGCGCACCTCGCCGCGCTTGGGGTTCTTCACCTTCTCGACGATCCCCTCCCAGCGCTCCAGGCGCGGGGCCCGGCTCCAGATGTTGAAGAGCTCGGCCAGCTTGTCGTCGAGCCCCTCCCGGTGCAGCGCCAGCGGCACCTCGTAGATCGAGGAGACGTCCTTGGCGGTGAAGACCGCCGAGGGGTCGACGTTGCAGAAGAGCGCGATCTTGTCCTTCATCTCCCGGGCGATCTCGCGGTCGGAGCGGCACAGCAGGATGTCGGGCTGGATGCCGATCTCCCGCAGCTCCTTGACCGAGTGCTGGGTGGGCTTGGTCTTGAGCTCGCCCGCGGCGGCGATG
>DATIFE010000056.1:0-5376 GCA_035455425.1 Anaeromyxobacteraceae bacterium
GACGACGCCGGCGCCTGGATCGCCTTCGCCCGGGAGGCGGGCGAGGACCGCGAGGCGGCGCGCGAGACCTGCGAGCTCCTGCTCGTCTTCCTGCGCGACGTCCTGGTGCTGCAGGCGGCGGGCACGGGGCCGCGGCCCGCGCTGGCCGACGTCGCGGCGGCGGCGCGAGCGGCGGCGGCGGCGCTCTCGCCCGGCGAGGTGCTGCGGCGCATCGCCGGCGTCCGCCAGGCGCTGGGCGCGCTCCGCCAGAACGCGGCCGCGGCGCTGGCCCTGGAGCGGATGCTCATCGGGTGGTTCCATGGCTAGCCGCGGCCCCCGGGGCGCCGGCCCCACGCTGGAGGGCTGCCTGGCCGAGATCCGATCGGGCGAGGCCCAGCCCGTCTACCTCCTGGACGGCGACGCCTTCCTCACCGGCCGCGCCGCCCGCGAGCTGGCGGAGGCGCTGGTCCCCGAGCCCCGCCGATCGCTCAACCTGGTCGAGCTCGACGCCGCCGCCTCCCCCGCCGACGTGGCGGCCGAGCTCTCCACCGTGGGCCTGTTCGGGGGCGCGAAGGCGGTGCTGCTCTCGGAGCCCACCTTCCTCACCTCGAAGGAGGACCAGGCGGAGGCCTTCCAGCGCGCCCGGGAGATGTGGGTCCAGGGGCGCCAGCGCGAGGCGGCTCGGCGGCTGCTGGCCGTCGCCGCCCGGGCGGGCTGGAGCGCCCAGGACCTCGACCCGAGAAGCGATTCGGCTCCCGGCGCCGAGGAGTGGAGGCGGGAGCTGTCGGTGGAGCTGGGCGAGGGAGGCGCCGACTTCGTGGCCGCCGCGGCGCGGTTCGCCCTGGAGCGGGACATGAAGGCCTCCCGGGACGACGCCGCCGCGCTCGACGCGCTCCTGGCCCGGGGCCTCCCGGCCGGGCACGTCCTGGTGGTCGCGGCCGGCAAGGTGGACGGTCGGCTGCCGCTGGTGAAGCGTCTCGCCGCGGCCGGGCGGCGCCTGACGCTCCGCATCGAGAAGGAGGGGCGCTGGGACGAGGAGCGCTGGGTCCTGGGCCCGACGCTGGAGGCGCTGCTGGCCGGGACCGGCAAGCGCGTCTCCCGCGGGGCCGAGGCGCGGCTGGCCGAGCTGGTGGGCGGGGACGCCCGGACGCTGGCGAGCGAGCTCGCCAAGCTGGTGGCCTTCGTCGGAGGGCGGAAGGTCGTCGAGGCCGACGACGTGGACCAGCTCGTGCCCCGGAGCAGCGAGGACCCCTTCTTCGCCCTGGGGAACGCCGTCGAGTCGCGGGACCTCCCCGCGGCCCTGGCGGTGCTCGACCGCATGCTGGCCGACGGGGGCAGCATCCACATGGCCATCGGCCTGCTGGCCTCGGCGGTGCGGCGCATGCTCGAGGAGAAGGAGCGGGCGCGACGCGCCGCCGGCGGGCGCCGCATCGCCGACGCGCGGGAGTGGGAGCGGCTGGTCTTCCCCTCGGTGCCGGAGGAGGAGCGCGGCGACCGCAAGCCGTTCGGCTTCTGGATGAAGTACCAGGCCTCGACCCGCTTCTCGCGCGAGGAGCTCCTCGACGGACTCTCCGATCTGGCCGCGGCGGACCTGTCCGCCAAGAGCGGAGGGGACGCGCGCGCGGCGGTGGAGCGGCTCCTCCTGCGGCTCCTGGCGCGGCGGGACATGCGAGGTGCAGCGTGAGCGAGAGACTGCTGGTGACGAGCGCCCTGCCGTACGTCAACGGCCCCGCCCACCTGGGCCACCTCGTCGAGTACGTCCAGACCGACGTCTACGTCCGCTTCCGGCGGTCCTGCGGCGACGACGTCACCTGGGTCTGCGCCGGCGACGCCCACGGCACTCCCATCGAGGTGAACGCGGCCAAGGCGGGGATGAGCCCCAAGGCCTTCGGGGAGAGGTACCGGAAGGAGCAGCACCAGGACTACCGGCGCTTCGGGGTGGAGTTCTCGACCTTCTACACCACCGACTCGCCCGAGAACGCGCGCTGGTCGTACCGGGTCTACGACGCGCTCAAGGCCAAGGGGCTCGTCTACAAGAAGACCGTGGAGCAGCTCTACTGCGAGCGGGACGCCCGCTTCCTCCCCGACCGCTTCGTCAAGGGCACCTGCCCGAAGTGCGGGGCGCCCGACCAGTACGGCGACGTCTGCGAGCGGTGCGGGACCACCTACGACCCGCGCGACCTGGTGGAGCCGCGCTGCGCCATCTGCGGGTCGGTGCCGGTGGTGCGGTCGAGCGACCACGCCTACGTGAGCCTGCGGAGCCCCGAGGTCTTCTCCGTCATCCGCGACTGGGTGGAGGCCGAGGGACACCTGGAGCCCGGGGTGCGCGCCCAGGTCCAGGGGTGGCTCGCCGACCTGCAGGACTGGTGCATCACCCGGGACGCGCCCTACTTCGGGTTCCCTGTGCAGGATCCCGAGTTCGCGGGCAAGTTCCTCTACGTCTGGGTCGACGCGCCCATCGGCTACCTCTCCAGCGCCGAGCACTACTTCGCCGCCGAGGCGCCGCCGGAGCGCCGCCTCTCGCCGGCGGACTTCGAGCGCCGGTACCTGGCCGAGGGGGCGCCGGCGCGGCTCGAGCACTTCATCGGCAAGGACATCCTGCGCTTCCACGCGGTGTTCTGGCCGGCGATGCTCTGGGCCACGGGCCTGAAGCGCCCCGACCGCATGCCGGTGCACGGCCACCTGACGGTCAACGGCGAGAAGATGTCGAAGTCCCGCGGGACCTTCATCAACGCCAGCACCTACCTCGACTCCGGCCTGGACCCCGAGCTGCTCCGCTACTTCTACGCCGCCAACCTGGGCCCGGGCGTCTCCGACCTCGACCTCTCGCTCGACGAGTTCCGCAACCGCATCAACGCCGACCTGGCCAACAACGTCGCCAACCTGGCGTCGCGCACCTGGTCCCTCCTGCAGCGGTCGGGCGGCGCGCCCGCCCCCGCCGATCCGGAGATCGGCCAGGCGACGCGCCAGGCCCTGGCCGGGGCCCGAGCCGCCTACCTGTCGCTCGACACCCGCGAGGTGGTGAGGCTCCTCTCCTCGGTGGCGAGCCTGTGCAACAAGCGTCTGCAGGACGCGAAGCCCTGGGAGAATCCCTCGCGGGCGGCGGAGCAGGCGCTGCTCGGGAGCGTGGCCGGCGCGCTCGCCGGCATCGCCCTCGGCCTCCACCCCATCATGCCGAGGTTCTCATCGGCGCTGGCCCGCTCGTTCGGGCGGCCGGAGCTCCCGAGGTGGACGCCGGACCTGGACCCGTTCGGCGGCGGTGCGGCGGCCCTGGGGGAGAAGCCGCCCCAGATCGCCAGGCTGGACGCGAAGCAGGTGGGGAAGCTCATCGTGAGCGCTCCGGCCGCGGCCCCGACCCCTCCGGAGGAAGCCGTGGGCCTCCTCCCGTACGACGACTTCGCCAAGGTGGATCTGCGGGTGGGAGTGGTGCGGGCGGCGCGGGCGGTGCCCAAGGCCGACAAGCTCCTCGAGCTCCAGGTGGACGTGGGGGAGGGGAGCCCGCGCACCATCGTGGCCGGGATCGCCCGGGCCTACCCGGACCCCGGCGCGCTGGTGGGGAAGCGGATCGTGGTGGTGGCCAACCTGGAGCCGCGGCCGCTGCGGGGAATCACCTCCCAGGGGATGCTCCTGGCCGCCGGCGAGGCCGACGGCCTCCAGCTGGTGACGGTCGGGGAGGCCATCGCGCCCGGCACCCGGGTCAAGTGAGTGCCGCGGCTCGTCGACTCCCACGCCCACCTCGACTTCGAGGACTACCGGGCCGACCTGGGCGCCGTGGTCGAACGGGCGCGCGCCGCGGGCGTGTCGCGCATCGTCTGCATCGGGCTGTGGCGCGCCCCGGGCGACTTCGGCAACGCCCTGGAGCTGGCGACCGGCGACCCCGGGACCTTCAGCGCCACCGCCGGGGTGCATCCGCACGAGTGCGCCCGGGTGCCGGAAGCCGACTGGAGGCGGCTCGAGGAGCTGGCGCGCGACCCCCGGGTCGTCGGTGTGGGCGAGACCGGGCTCGACTTCCACTACGACCACTCGCCGCGCCCGGCGCAGGTCGAGAGCTTCCGGCGCTCGCTGCGCATCGCCCGCGAGGCGGGAAAGCCGGTGGTGGTCCACGTCCGCGAGGCGGACGAGGCCTGCGCCCAGGCCCTGGCCTCCGAGGGGGTCCCGCCCGCCGGCGGCGTCATCCACTGCTTCACCGGCGACGCGGCCGCGGCCCGGCGCTACCTGGACCTGGGCCTCTTCCTCTCGGTGGCCGGCGTGGTGACCTTCAAGGCGGCGGAGGCGCTGCGGGAGGCGGTGCGGACCGTCCCCCGCGACAGGCTGCTGGTCGAGACCGACTGCCCCTTCCTGGCACCCGTGCCCTGGCGGGGGAAGCGGAACGAGCCCGCCTACGTGGCCAGGACCGCGGAGAAGGTCGCGGAGCTCTGGGGGACGTCGCCGGAGGTCGTGGGCGAGATCACCTCGGACAACGCCCGGAGGCTGTTCCGGCTGCCCTGACCGCGCCCCGGGCGCGCAGGGCTAGCCCTCCCAGCTGCCCCACTCGTCCGCCTCGTCCGGTGGGAGCTGGCCCTTCGATCGCTCGTGCCACTCGACGACGTCCCAGCCCCTCTGCTCCGCGACGGCGCGGAAGGCCGGCTTGGGATTCACGACCACCGGGTTCCCCACCGCCTCGAAGAGGGGCGCGTCGGCGGCCGAGTCGGAGTAGAGGAAGCTCCGGGAGAGGTCGATGTCGAACTGCTCGGCCAGGCGCTCGACCGCCGCGCGCTTCCCCTCGCGGAAGACCACCGGGGGGACGATCTGGTCGGTGATGCGGCCGTCCACGATGCGGGTCCGCGTCCCCAGCGCCAGGTGGGCCCGGAGGTGGCGCCCCACCTCGTCGATGACGACCTGGGGCGAGCCCGAGGCCACCACCACCAGGTGGCCGGAGAGCAGGTGCTTGCGGACCTGGCGCACGGCGCCGGTGGTGATGCGCTTGCGGATGTGGCGCTGGAAGCAGGCGGCGGCGTGCGCCCGCACCTCGTCGGCCCGGAGCCCCTGCTGGCAGGTGGAGCCGACCTCCACCATGTCCTGCTCGGTGAGGCGCTTGCGGGCGTACTCGTAGATGACGCGCGGCACCTTCGACCGGATGTCCGGCAGCATGATCTTCTCGCTGTAGAGGTACCAGGTGAAGATCGTGCCGGCGTTGCCGTCGAGGAGCGAGTCGTCGACGTCGAAGACGGCGAGGGTTCGGCCGAAGGGGATCACGGCCGGATCCCGGCTCTCCCTCAGGACCGATCGCCCGCGCCGGCGTCGCCTGCGGGCGCGGCGTCGGGAGCGGGAGGCGCCGCCTCGGCAGCCGGGGGGGCCGGAGCCTCGGCAGCCGCGGGCGGCGGTGCCTCGGCCGCCTGCGCCTCCGGGGCCGGGGCG
>DATIFE010000057.1:0-6885 GCA_035455425.1 Anaeromyxobacteraceae bacterium
TCGGCCCTCGCGGGCGGCTCGGCCGCGGGCGCGCCGGGCTCCTGGGCCGCGGCGGGTGCGGCGCTCTCGCCCGTCCGCTCCGCCCGCCGCTTCTCCTGGGCGTGGCGGCGCGCCTTGAAGATGTCGCGGCGGTAGGTTCCCTCCTCCTTCTCGCGCGAGCTCCGGAGCCACATGCGCTCGTAGGAGAGGTAGCGGGCCGCGAGCGTCTGGATGCGGAACTTGACCCCGGTGTTGCGGGTGAAGGCGCCCTTGATCCGCTCCACGCGCCGCTTGATCTCGTCCCGGTCGCGGTTCGGCTCGCGCTTCTCCACGCCCAGGAACCACATCTCGTAGCGCGCCTTGAGCCGCTCCAGGTCCTCCTCCAGCTCCCGGCACTGCTCCGCCAGCAGCTCGGTCTGGTGGCGCTCGTCGAGGGGCTCCGCGGCGCCGTTGGCGCCCGGGTTTCCCCTCTGGCCGGGCCTCTGGGGCGGGTAGGCCACTCCCGGCCATGCTACCACCGGCCGGGCGGCGAGGGAGGCTAGGCCAGGGCCGGCTCGGCGGCGCGCGCCGATCGGGCCCTGCGGCTCGCCAGGAGCCAGGCGGCCACGCCGGCGGCGAAGATCAGGATCGAGGTCCACTGCCCCACGCCCAGGCCGGCCACCACGCCCCGCTCGACGTCGCCCCGGAAGCTCTCGACCACGGTCCGCAGCACGGCGTAGGCCATGAGCCAGGTGGCCAGCACCTGGCCGTGGAACCGCTTGCGCGGGCGCACCAGCAGCACCAGCAGCGCGAAGAGGGCCAGCTCGCCGAGGGCCTCGTAGAGCTGGGTGGGGTGGAGCGGCAGCGTCGAGAGGTGGTCGGGCGTCAGGAACCGGTCGCCGCCGGGTCGCGCCAGGAAGCTCTGGAAGGCGAGCGACTCGGGCGGGAACTTCGCCCCCCACGGCAGCCCCGGGCCCGAGGTCCTGCCCCAGCAGCAGCCGGCCGAGAAGCAGCCGAGGCGACCCAGGAAGTGGCCGAAGGCCACCGAGGGGATGAGGGTGTCGGCGTAGGGAAGGAAGGGCATGCGGTGGCGCCGCAGGTACCACCCCGCGGTGAGGGCCGCGGCGATGAAGCCGCCGTAGAAGACCAGGCCGCCCTCCCACACCGCGAGCAGTCGCGGGATGCGCCCCAGGCCGGTGACCACCCAGGCGCCTTCGCCGAAGTAGTCGCCCCAGTTCACGAAGATGAAGTAGATGCGGCTTCCCACCAGGGCCGCCACCAGGATCCAGAAGGAGAGGTCGGCGACGCGCTCCGGGTCCTGGCCCTGCCGCCGGGCCTCGCGCTGCGCCAGCCAGATGCCGACGACGAAGGCGCTGGCGATGAGGAGGCCGTAGGTGTGGAGCGGCAGCTCGAGGCGGCCGCGGAGCAGGCCGCCGCGCCACAGGAGCCCCACCGCCAGGGCCAGGACGACGATGGTCACCTTGTCGTCGAGCAGGGCGGCGAGGAAGGAGACCTTCCGCTTCTCGCGGGCCATCCGGCGCTGGTGGGCCACGGCCCGGCCCACGGTGAGGAGCAGGGCCACGCCGATCGCCACCGGGAGGCCGAAGCCGGCGGGGATGACGATGCGGAGGAGGACGGGGAGCATGGCGAGGAAAGGATCGGGCGCGCGGTCTCATTCCCCCCCGGCGGGGGCCTTCCTCTCCTGGGGCACGAGGATGAGGAGGAGGATGCCGACCGTGAGCAAGGAGTCGGCGACGTTGAAGGTGGGCCAGCGCAGGTCGGGGCGGTTCCACCAGTGCCACTCGACGAAGTCGATGACGTAGCGGCGCACCAGGCGGTCCACCACGTTGCCGACCGCACCGGCCAGCACCAGGGCCAGGGTCACCTGCTGCAGCCGCTGCCGCTCGCCGAGCCGCGAGTAGAACCAGAGCACGGCGCCGATGGCCACCAGGGCGAAGACCACGAAGGCGGCGTGGCGCGGCCCGGCCGGGAGGAACCCCCCCAGGCCGAAGGCGGCATTGGGGTTCTCGACGTAGTTCATGCGCCACAGGGGGCGGAAGACGACGAAGGGCTCGGTGGCGAAGCGCTCCAGGTGCCGCAGCTTCCAGAAGGCGACCAGCTTTTCCGGCAAGGTGCTGGCGCCGTTCCGGGGGAAGGCCTGGGTGAGCCGGTCCACCGCCAGGAACTTGGTCACCTGGTCGGCGAGCACGCCCACCGCGAAGACGGCGGCCAGGAGGCGGAACTTCGAGAGCGGCCGGCTCATCCGAGGGCCGCGGCGCACTTTCCGCACAGCGCCGGGTGGGCGGCGCTCCGGCCCACGTCCTCGGCGTACACCCAGCAGCGCGGGCACTTCGTGCCCGGCGCCGGCACCACCACGGCCTCGAGCGGGCCGGGCATCACCAGCACCTTGGAGACGATGAACAGCGCGGGCAGCTCGGCCCGGGCCGACTCCAGCAGCGCCAGGGTCTCCCCCTCGGCGTGGACCTTCACCATGGCCTCCAGGCCGCTCCCGATGCGCTTGGCCTGGCGGGCCTCCTCCAGCGCCTTCTGCACCAGGGCCCGGACCTCGAAGAGCTTCCCGTAGCGGGCCTCGAGCGCCGCCCCGTCGGCCGGCGGCGGCCGCTCGGGGAAGCCGGCCAGGAAGACCGACTCCGCCGTCCGGCCGGGGAGCTCGTCCCAGGCCTCGCTGGCGGTGAAGGAGAGGACCGGGGCCAGCATCCGCAGCAGGTCGCCGGCGGCCGCGGCCAGCACCGTCTGGCAGCTCCGGCGCGGCTTGCCGTCGCGCTTCCAGGTGTAGAGCCGGTCCTTGACGATGTCGAAGTACAGTGCCGAGAGGTCCACCGCGCAGAGCTGGATGGTGGCGTGGTAGGCGAGGTGGAACTCGTAGGTCGCGTAGGCCTCCTTCACCTTCGCCACCCAGGCGGCGAGCCGGGCCAGCGCCCAGCGGTCGATGGGCTCCAGCTCCGCGACCGGGACCTCGTCCACGCCGGGCTCGAAATCGGCCAGGTTCCCGAGCGCCCAGCGCACGGTGTTGCGGATCTTGCGGTAGCCCTCGGCGAGACCGGACAGGATCTCCTCCGACAGCCGGACGTCGTCGCGGTAGTCGCTGGCCGCCACCCACAGCCGCAGGACCTCGGCGCCGTAGCGCTCGATGATCTTCTGGGGCGCGATGGTGTTGCCCAGGCTCTTCGACATGGCCCGTCCCTGGCCGTCGAGGACGAAGCCATGGGTGAGGACCGCGCGGTAGGGGGCGCGGCCGCGGGCGGCGGTGGCCGCCAGGAGCGAGGAATGGAACCAGCCCCGGTGCTGGTCCGAGCCCTCGAGGTACAGGTCCACCGGGAAGCCCATCCCGCGCCGCTCGGCCACGGCGGCCCAGGACACGCCCGAGTCCCACCAGACGTCGAGGATGTCCTGCTCGCGCCGGAAGGCGGTCCCGCCGCACCGGGCGCAGTGCTGCCCCCGGGTGAAGTCCCCGGCCGGCCGCTCGTACCAGGCCTCCATCCCCACCTGCTCGAAGGCGTCCGCCACCCGGCGCATCACCGCGGGATCGACCAGCGGCTCGGCGCAGCCCTCGCAGTAGAGCACCGGGATGGGCACGCCCCAGGTGCGCTGGCGCGAGAGGCACCAGTCGGGGCGGTTCTCGATCATGTTGTAGATGCGGTCCCGGCCCCAGCGCGGGATCCACTGCACCTTGTCGATCTCCTCGAGCGTGCGCCGGCGCAGGTCGCGGTGTCCCAGCGAGAGGAACCACTGGTCGGTGGCCCGGAAGATCACCGGCTGGTGGCAGCGCCAGCAGTGCGGGTAGCTGTGGCGCAGCTGCGCCTTCGGGTCGGAGAGGAGGTGGCCCGAGGCGTGGAGGTCCTGCACGATGGCCGGGTTGGCCTCCATGATCTTCCGGCCGGCGTACTTCCCGGCCTCGCGGGTGAAGACGCCGGCCCCGTCCACCGGGTTCAGGATCTCGAGGCCGTAGCGCTGCCCGATCTCGTAGTCCTCCTGCCCGTGGCCCGGCGCGGTGTGGACCAGCCCGGTGCCGGCCTCCAGCGTCACGTGCTCGCCCAGGATCACCGGGCAGACCCGGTCCATGAACGGGTGCCGGTACTGGAGGCCCTCGAGCTCGCGCCCCTCGTAGTAGCCCAGGATCTTGCCGGGGTCGGCGAGGTGGGCCACCGGGCCCACCGCCCCTCCGCCGGTGGCGGCCTCGTGGGCCAGCGGGGTGTGCGGCGCGGGCGCGTCGCGCACCGCCAGCTCCTGCGGGGCGCAGGCGGCCAGGAAGGAGGCCAGGAGCTCGCGGGCCACCACGTGGGCCACGCCTCCGAGGTCGTAGGCCACGTAGGCCAGGTCGGGATGGGCGGCGACCGCCAGGTTGGCGGGGAGGGTCCAGGGCGTGGTCGTCCAGACGACCAGCCGCGCCCTGCGGCGGGGAAGCCGGGGCAGGTCGCCCACCAGGTCGAGGCCCACGTGGATCGAGGGCGAGGTGTGGTCCTGGTACTCGACCTCCGCCTCGGCGAGCGCGGTGCGGTCGGTGATGCACCAGTAGACCGGCTTCTTGCCGCGGTAGAGGTAGCCCGCCTCGGCGGCGTCGGCGACCACGCGGACGGTGTCGGCCTCGTAGGCCGGGGCCATCGTCAGGTACGGGTCGCCCCAGCGGCCGAAGACGCCGAGCCGCCGGAAGCCCTCGGCCTGGCGCTCCGCCCAGTGCGCGGCATAGCGGCGGCACTCGGCGATGACCTGGGCGCGGGTCATGTCGCGCTTGCGGGCGCCGAGCTCCTGCTCGACCTTCTTCTCGATGGGCAGGCCGTGGCAGTCCCAGCCCGGGACGTAGTCGGCCACCTCGCCCTTCATGGCGTGGTACTTGACGATCACGTCCTTCAGGATCTTGTTGAGGGCGTGGCCGATGTGGATGTCGCCGTTGGCGTACGGCGGGCCGTCGTGCAGCACGAAGCTGGCGGCTCCGCGGGCGCGGTTCTGCTCCACCATCCGCTCGAAGACCCGCTGCTCCTCCCAGCGCTTCAGGATCTCCGGCTCCCGCTGCGGCAGGTTGGCCTTCATCGGGAAGGCGGTCCGGGGAAGGTTGACGGTGTCCTTGTAGTCCACGGGATCTCTCGGTCGGCGCCGGGTGAGCGTTTGTAGCAGCGGGGCGGGATGCGATCAACGAGCCGTGCGGCCCGGGCGCTTCCTTGCCCGCCCATGGCCCTTCTGCCTAGTCTCCCCGGCCATGGCGAAGCGGGTGCGGGCGCGCGCGGCCGGGGGCGAGGGGGGCCTGGCCATCGGCATCCTCTCCCGCAACCGCAAGCTCTACTCCACCCGGCGCCTGCTCGAGGCCGCCCGGGCCCGCGGCCACCGGCCCGAGGTGCTCGACACCCTGCGCTGCAACATGGTCCTGGCCCGGGGCGCGGCGCGCCTCCTCTACCGGGGCCGCGAGCTGACGGACCTCGACGTGGTCATCCCCCGCATCGGCGCGTCCATCACCGGGTACGGCCTGGCGGTCGTGAACCAGCTCGACATGATGGGCGTGCCGGTGCTGGCGAACTCCATC
Organism: Anaeromyxobacteraceae bacterium; assembly: GCA_035455425.1. GTDB lineage: Bacteria > Myxococcota > Myxococcia > Myxococcales > Anaeromyxobacteraceae > JACRMN01. The sequence goes on from DATIFE010000057.1 coordinate 5,495, forward strand.
CCCATCGCCAGGAGCCGCGACAAGCTGCGGGCGCTCCAGCTCCTGGCGCGCTTCGGCATCGACATCCCGCGCACCGCCATGTGCCGCTACCGCAACGAGGTTCCCGCGGCGGTGGAGCAGGTGGGCGGCCTCCCCTGCATCATCAAGCTGCTCCACGGGACCCAGGGCGTGGGGGTGATGATCGCCTCCACCATGGGCGAGGTGAAGGGGATGCTCGACACCCTCTGGACGCTGGGGCAGGAGATCCTGCTCCAGGAGCTCATCGCCGAGTCGCTGGGCAAGGACGTGCGGGCCCTGGTCGTCGGGGACCGGGTGGTGGCGGCGATGCGGCGCACCGCCCGCACCGGCGAGTTCCGCTCCAACCTCCACCGCGGCGGCGAGGGGGTGGCGGTGGAGCTGGCGCCCGCCTACCAGGAGGCGGCGGTGAAGGCCACCCGGGTCATCGGCCTCGAGGTGGCGGGCGTGGACATGCTCGAGAGCCACGGCGGGCCCAAGATCATGGAGGTGAACTCCTCCCCCGGCTTCGAGGGGCTCGAGGCGGTGACCGGCGTCGACATCGCCGCCCTCTACGTGGACCACGCCGTCGAGTTCGCCCGGGCGCAGAAGGCCGGCGGCCCGAAGGCGCGCCTCATCTGATCGCGGGGGCGGGCCGTCGCCCTCCGTTGAATGGACGCCCCGCTCCGGGCGTCGTAGAAGGGGAAAGGCCCGCTCCGGGCCGTCCGGGGAACCTGCCATGCGACGCCTCGCCCTCCTCCTCCCGCTGCTCGCCGTTGCCGCCGGCTGCGTGGTTCGCACCGTCCAGCCGGTCTACACCGAGCCACCTCCGCAGCCGGTGTACGCGCCGCCCCCACCGGCCCCGGAGCCGGCGCCGGAGCCCCTGGTCTGGTACGGCGGCCCGCACTGGATCCCCGAGTACTACGGCGGCGGCTGGTGCTACATCGAGGGCGCCCACCAGCACCCCTACTACCCGGACCAGAACGACCACTACGTGGTCCAGGGCAACGTCTATTACTGGTCCGCGCCGCTGGCCATCACCTACTACGCCGGCCACCCGCTCCCCGGCGGCGGCTGGTGCTTCATCAGCGGCCCCCACGTCCACGACTACTACCCGCCGCACGGGGAGCACTGGGCCTACCAGCGCGGCTACGGCTACGTGTACCGCGGCCCGTACAGCCGCCGGCATCCGCCGCCGGCCAACTACTGGGCCCGGCCGGCTCCGCCGCCCTATCGCCCGCCCAACGCGGTGCCTGCTCCGCCCCGGCCCGCGCCCGCGCGCCCGCCGGCGGCCTACCAGCCGCGGCCGGCGGAGCCCATCCGGCCGGCTCCGGTGCAGCCCGCGCCGGCGCAGCCGCCGCGCTTCACGCCCGGGACCGTTCACCCGCCGCAGGCCG
>DATIFE010000058.1:0-2077 GCA_035455425.1 Anaeromyxobacteraceae bacterium
AGACGCTGCGGGCGGTGCTGGCCAACGGCCGGCTCGACCTGGCCGCCGGCCGCCTCGACGCCGCCCGCCGCGACGCCGAGCGGGCGCTGGCGGTGGACCCGAGGCGCGCCCCGGCCCACGCCGTGCTCGGGGAGGCGGCGCGACAGCGCGACGACGCGGGCGGCCTGGAGGAGGCGGTGGGCCACTACCGCCGCGCGGTGGCGCTCGACCCCCGGCTGGCCCCCGCCTGGCGCGGCCTGGGCCTGGCCCTCTTCAAGAAGGGCGACAGGAAGGGGGCCCGCCCGGCCTTCGCCCGCTACCTGGAGCTGGAGCCGGCCGCGGCCGACCGCGGCCACGTCAGGGACTATTTGGCCCGCTGCGGGAACTAGAGGATCGACATGAGACCCTTCGCCATCGCCGCCGCCGCCCTCCTGGCCGGGTGCATGCCCTCGGCCCCCTGGGTGCAGGCCGAACGGGACTTCCAGTCGTCCGACGACCAGTTCCGCATCCAGCTCCCCGAGGGCTGGATGCGCGTCAACGTGGACGAGACCCTGCTCATCACCCGCGACGGCCTGAACCTGCAGCGCATCCAGGTGGCCCGCCACGAGCTGGGCAAGCCGCTCAAGAACTCCAAGCGCGCCCCCCGCGCCGGCATGGAGCCCTCCGAGCTGGCCGACCTCCTCGCCGGCGAGCTCAGCTCGGGCGAGGGCGTCACCGGGGTCAAGGTGGTGGAGAGCTCGCCCGCCACCCTGAGCGGCGCCCGCGCCTTCAAGCTGGTCATCGCCTTCAAGGACGAGGACGGGCTCCGGCGCCGGGCGGTGGTCTACGGCCTCACCGGGCAGAAGGCGCTCTGGATCGCCGCCTACCAGGCGCCGCAGCGCCACTACTTCGACCAGGACCTGGCCGCCTTCGAGAAGGCGGTCCGCACCCTGCGCCTGGCCGCCGCCGAGCTGCCGAGGACCTAGCTGTTGTTTCCCAGGAGGTTGTTCACGCGGCGCTCCGTAGCCGGGTGATGGGTGCGGCGCCCCCGATGCCGGCGTGGGGGCGCCGCTCATTGTAGCGCCGCAACCAGGCCGGCAGGGCAGCCCGGCGGCGATACGAGCTGGTGAAGGGCCGGCCATAGGCCCATTCGCGCAGCAGGGTCTGGATGAATCGCTCGGCCTTGCCGTTGGTGCGAGGGGTGTAGGGCCTGGTTCGCAGGTGTCGGGTCCGGATCTCCGCCACGGCGGCGGCGAAGTCCTTGGAGACGTAGCCGGACCCGTTGTCGGTCATGACCCGCTCAACGGTGACGCCCTGGGCCTTGAGCCAGGCGGCGGCGCGGCGCAGGAAGGCAGCAGCGGTGGCCCCCTTCTCGTCGAGGAGCACCTCGACGTAGGCGAGCCGGGTGTAGTCGTCGACGCAGACGTGGACGAAGTCCCAGCCGATGCCCCGATTCCGGTGCTGGCGCTCGCCGGTAATCCGGTGGCCGATCCCGCGGATCCGCCCGAGCTTCTTGATGTCCAGGTGCACCAGTTCGCCAGGCCGGGTCTTCTCGTAGCGCCGCACCGGCACGGGAGGGTCGAGCTTCTTCAGCCGCTCGAGCCCGGCCCGCTTGAGGATGCGGGCCACGGTCGAGCGGGGAAGGCCCAGGCGGGTGGCGATGACCGCGCCGGTCATGCGGAGCCGGCGCAGTTCCAGGACCAGGCGCTGCCAATCGGCTGGGACTTGCGTCGGCGAGCTCCGCGGCCGGGAGGACCGGTCGAGCAGCCCCTCCGGCCCTTCCTCGTCGTGGCGGCGTAGCCACTTGTGGGCGGTCCTGCGGCTGACCCCGGCCGCTTCAGCGGCCTCGGCCGCCCTCCAGCCCTCCTGGGTAACCCGGCGAACGAGCAGGGCTCGACCAGCGGGCGTGAATCGGGCACAAGGGTGGATGTTCATCCGGTTCGCTCCTCTGTGGTGGGTGCACGCCTTGGACAGCTGCACTCAGCCACGGAAGCGGCCGGATGAACACTCCTCTTCAGTGAACAACGTGGTGAGACACCACACCTAGCGCCCGCCCTTTCCCTTCGCCTCGGAGGCGGGCTCCTCGCGCCGGGCCCGCCTGGGCCCCTTGCGCTCGGCG
>DATIFE010000059.1:0-31497 GCA_035455425.1 Anaeromyxobacteraceae bacterium
GTCCCGCGCCAGGCGCCCCCCGCGCAGGCGGCGCCTCCCGCCGGGCCCCGCTTCGCACCGCCGGCGCAAGGCGGCGGACATCCCGCCCCCGCCCGGCCGCAGGGAGGCCACGAGGGAGGCCGCGGGCGCGGGGAGGGGCGCTAGCGCCCTCAGCTGCGCGTCACCCGGAGGGTGGTGGTCATGCGCTTGCCGCTGTCGAGGTCGCTGGCGCTGATGGTGAGGATGCCCTCGACGTTCACCTCGAAGAGGACCTCGAGGCGCACCTGGCCCGCCGGCGCCGGTCCCACCCCCCCGAAGACGAACTCGCCGAGGAGCTCGTTGTGGGCCACCTCGGCCTGCTCGCCCTGGAAGATGCGCACCGCCAGCTCGGACTGGCCGTCGATGGAGCTGGTGGCGGCCAGGGCCCGGGCGTTGGGGATGGGCGAGTTGCGCGGGAGGACCACGTGCATGCCGCCGCCCGCGGCCTCGAGCCCGATGGCCATGGGGATGACGTCGAGGAGCGTCAGCCGGAGGTCGCTGTTCTCCTGGAGCGACCAGGCGTAGAGCGCGGCGCCGATGGCCACCGCCTCGTCGGGGTGGACGCCCTTGGACGGCGCCTTGCCGAAGAAGGCGCTCAGCCGCTCCTGGACCAGGGGCATGCGGGTCTGGCCCCCGACCAGCATCACCTGGTCGATCTGCTCGGGCACGGCCGCGGCGTCCTGCATCACCTTGCGGACGATCTCGAGCGTGCGGTCCACCAGCTTGCCGGTGAGGTCCTCCAGGAGCCGCCGGGTGAAGCGCATCTCGAGGTTGAGGGGCTGGCCCTGGGGCGTCATGGTGATGAAGGGGACCGAGAACGGCGCGTCGGCGCGCGTGGAGAGGTCGATCTTGGTCCGCTCGGCCAGGTCGCGGATGCGCTGCATCGCCACCGGGTCGCCGCGCAGGTCGACGCCGGTCCGGCGCTGGAAGTCGTCGATGACGTGGCGGATGATCGCCTCGTCGAAGTCGAAGCCGCCGAGGAAGATGTCGCCCCCGGTGGCCTTCACCTCGAAGACGCGGTCCCGGATGTCGATGATGGAGACGTCGAAGGTGCCGCCGCCCAGGTCGTAGACCAGCACCCTCTCCTGGAGCTTCCGGCCGATGCCGTAGGCCATGCTGGCCGCGGTCGGCTCGTTGATGATGCGCACCACCTCCAGGTCCACCAGGCGGCCGGCCTCCTTGACCGCCTGGCGCTGGCGGTCGGTGAAGTAGGCCGGCACGGTGACCACGGCCCGCGCCACCTTGAAGCCCAGGTGGTCCGAGGCCACGTCCCGGATCTTGGCCAGGATGCGCGCCGCGACCTGCTGCACCTGGAAGGAGCGGCCCTGGACGTCCAGCTCGACGTCGTTGCGGTTCCCGGGGTGGAGCCGGTACTGGACCGACTGCTGCACCGTCTCGACGACGTCGTCGCGGGTCGAGCGGCCGATGAGCCGCTTGGTGGCGTAGAGGGTGTTCCGCGGGTTGAGCTGCCACTGCCGCTTGGCGTCGTGCCCCACCAGCTCGTTGCCCTTGTCGTCGATGGCGAAGATCGAGGGGATGGTGTAGTCGCCCCCCTTGTAGGGGACGAGCCGCACCTCCCCGTCGCCGACCACGACGGCGCAGCACGAGTTGGTGGTCCCGAGGTCGATGCCGACGATGGTGTCCGGGGAGAGCCCGCCCACCCGCCGGATGGTACACCGGGTCCGGCCCGGATACGCAATGGGCGGCGCCGTTGCGGACCGTCCCCGGGCGTGTGAGATTTCCCCTCATGGACGCCCGCAAGTTCCTCTCCTCGGTCGGCGGCGGGGTCAAGGCGGCCTTCGCGGACCAGCGCAGCATCCTCTCGTACGAGGAGTTCCTGGCTGCGTTCCTCGAGGCGCCCCGGCGCCAGGCGCGCAACGCGGCCCAGTGGCTGCGGGACGCCATCGAGCACTTCGGGTCGGCCGAGGTGCCCACCCCGGTCGGGCCGGTGAGGCGATATCGCCTCTTCGATCTTCCCTTCGCGCCCGAGGCGGCCTCCCAGCGGGTGGCCGGCCACGAGGAGGTGCAGGCGGACCTGGTGCGCCTGCTGGGCAACTTCGTTCGCGGCGGGCGCGTCAACAAGCTCATCCTGCTCCACGGACCCAACGGCTCGGCCAAGTCCTCGATCGTCGGCGCGCTCATGCGGACCATGGAGGCCTACTCCCGCCTGCCCGAGGGCGCGCTCTACCACTTCCACTGGGTCTTCCCCAGCGAGAAGCGGGTCAAGGGAGGCGGCACGGTCGGTTTCGGCGGCGGCGCGGGGCAGGGCGAGCTGGGGAGCTTCGCCCAGCTCGACGGGGAGGCCCTCGACGCCCGGCTCACCTGCCCTCTGCGGGATCACCCCCTGCTGCTCCTCCCGAAGCCGGAGCGGCGCAGGCTCCTCGAGGAGAGCTGCCACCCCGCCGCCCGCGGCGGGGCCGCGGACGGGGACTTCGTCCTGGCGGACTACGTGACCGACGGGGAGCCCTGCCACTTCTGCCAGCAGATCTATGCGGCGCTGCTGGGAGCCTACCGGGGGGACTACCTCAAGGTGCTCCGGCACGTGCAGGTGGAGCGCTTCTACGTGTCGGCCCGATACCAGCAGGCGGCGGTGACGGTGGAGCCGCAGCTCTCGGTGGACGCCGCCCTGCGCCAGGTCACCGTCGACCGCAGCGCGGCGGCGCTGCCGGCGGCGCTGCAGTCGGTGGCGCTCTACGAGCCCACCGGTCCCCTGGCGGCCGCCAACCGGGGGCTGCTCGACTACGCCGACCTGCTGAAGCGGCCGCTGGAGGCATTCAAGTACCTGCTGGGCATGAGCGAGAGCGGGCGGGTCTCGCTCGACAGCCTGACCCTCCACCTCGACATGGTGCTGATCGCCAGCGCCAACGAGAAGCAGCTCTCCGCCTTCAAGGACGCCCCGGACTTCCCCTCGTTCAAGGGCCGCGTCGAGCTGGTCCGGGTGCCGTACCTGCGCCGGCGCTCGGTGGAGCGGGAGATCTACGATCACCAGGTGACCGCCGACGCCGTCGGCCGGCACGTCGCCCCGCACGCCACCGAGGTGGCCGCCCTGTGGGCCGTGCTCACCCGCCTGAAGAAGCCGATGGCGGAGCGGTACCCCGAGGAGATCCGGGCGGTGATCGACTCGCTCTCGCCGCTGGAGAAGCTGCAGCTGTACGACACCGGGGCCGCGCCCGACCGGCTGGGCCTGCAGCAGGCCAAGGAGCTGCGCAAGCACCTCCCGGACCTCTACCGCGAGTCGGACGTCTACCCCATCTACGAGGGGCGCACCGGGGCCAGCGCCCGCGAGATCAAGACCGCGATCTTCAACGCCGCCCAGAACCCGCACTTCCGCTGCCTCACCCCCATGGCGGTGCTGGAGGAGCTGGAGGCGCTCTGCCGCGACAAGACGGTGCACGAGTTCCTGCAGCAGGAGGTGGTGGAGGGCTTCCACGACCACGAGGCCTTCGTGCAGGCCGCCGAGGAGGACCTGCTGGACGCCCTGGACGAGGAGATCCGCGACTCCATGGGGATGGTCAGCGAGTCCCAGTACCGGGAGCTCTTCGACCGCTACCTGACGATGGTCTCGTCGTGGGTGAAGGGGGAGCGGATCCGCAACCGCGTCACCGGCGCGTCCGAGCCGCCCGACGAGGGCCGGATGGCGGAGTTCGAGCGCATCGTCACCTCGGCCCAGGAGAACCGCGAGGAGTTCCGCCGCTCGCTCATCGCCGCCGTCGGCGCCTTCCGCGTGGACCACCCGGGCGCGGAGGTCGACAGCGCCGCCATCTTCCCCGACCTGTTCCGGCGGCTGCGGGATCACTACTTCGAGGAGCGCAAGCGCGAGATCTCCCGGAGCAAGGATCACCTCCTCCGGTACATCTCGGGCGAGAGCGGGCAGCTGGACGACCGCGCCCGCCGCGACGTGGAGCGGACCCTGGCCACGCTCCGGCAGCGGTACGGCTACTGCGAGCACTGCGCCCGGGACGCGGTCCTGTTCCTCCTGCGGCGGAGGTACGAGGACTGAGCACCCCGGGCCCTGCGGAGCAGGGCCCGAGGCCTGTCACGAGCGAGGTCGTCGGGGCCTGCTGCCGACTACGGGCTCGCGCCCGGGCTCGGCTTCACCGTGGCGCCCGGGCTCGGGGTCGCTGCCTCCTTCGGCAGGATCTCGATCCAGTAGGCCTCCCCGTTCGGCCCGACCGAGGCGCGGGCCGGGAGGCCGGGGGAGAGGTCGAGCACCGTTCCCTGGCGCGACGCGAGCAGGACCAGCGTGTTCCGGTCGAGCGAGAGCACCAGGCGCCCCTCGGGTGCATCCAGCCCCAGCCGGGCGCGGGCGAGCGACACCTCGGCCACCGTGCCGGCGACGGTCCGGGGCCGGGGAGCGGGCTTCCCGGCGTCGGCGGCACCCGGCGGGGCGGCGAGCGAGAGGGCGGCGAGGACGGCGGCGAGCATGGGACCTCCGCGGGGCCGGCGCCAGGCCGGCCGGATGGGCTACGATACCCCGAACCCCGGAGGACGAATGGACCGCCGCGCCAGCTGGGACGAGTACTTCATGAACATCGCCCGCGTGGTGGCCAGCCGCGCCACCTGCGACCGCAAGCACGTGGGAGCCGTGCTGGTGCGCGACCGCACCATCCTCTCCACCGGCTACAACGGCTCGATCCGCGGGCTGAAGCACTGCGCCGAGGACGGCCACATGATGGAGGACGGCCACTGCGTGCGCACCGTGCACGCGGAGGCCAACGCCATCATCCAGGCGGCCAAGAACGGCGTGGCCATCGACGGGGCCACCGTCTACACCACCGCCTCCCCCTGCTGGCCCTGCTTCAAGCTCATCGCCAACTCCGGCTGCAGCCGCATCGTCTTCGGCGAGTTCTACCGGGACCAGCGCATCTTCGAGTACGCGCAGCAGCTCCGGATCGAGCTGGCGGAGCTGAAGGTCCCCGAGCGCCCGGACCTCCAGGCCGGCGACATGGGGCCGGCGCGGACCGTGACACCCCCGGGGCAGCCCTGAGCCCTGCGCCCCGCCGCCCCGGAGGCGTGCGCGGCCGCTCCCGGCGCGGTAGAAATCGGGGACCCATGCCGACCGAAGGGGCAGCCACCCGGGAGCCGACGCCGCACGTCGCAGCCGAGGACGCGCGGGAGTACGCCCTGCACGGGCTGGCGATGGCCTGCGCCGCCGGCGGGATGGCGCACCAGGTGCGGAACCCGCTCAACGCCATGGCGCTCCAGCTCGCCCTGCTCTCGGACAAGATCGGGACGCACCGGGAGGTGCTCGACGCCTGCGCCGGGAACCTGGCCCGCCTGCAGGACCAGATCGGGCGCGTCGACGAGGTGGTTCGCCGGTTCGTGGAGGCAGCCGAGCCGGCGGGCGGCAGCGGGCTCGACGCCGGCCGGCTGGCGGAGGACGCGGCGGCCCTGTTCGGCCCCGAGGCGCGGCGGCGCCACGGCGCCATCGAGGTGCGGGTGGAGGCGCCGGGCCTGCGCGCCCGCGGCGACGGCGCCCGCGCCGGGCGGCTCTGGATGGGGCTGGTGTGGCGTGCGCTGGAGGAGGCCGGCGAGGGGGGGGAGGTGCGCCTCTCGGCCGCCCCCGACGGCGCGGAGGTGGTCCTCTCCCTGGAGCACCCGCGGGCCTCCCCGCCGCGGTCCCCGGCCTGGATGGCCGAGGCGGCGGCCGCGGCGGCGAGGGCGCTGGGCGGGAGGCTCGAGGAGAAGGTGGCGGGCGGGGTGGCGCGCGTGGCGCTGCGCCTGCCGGCGGAGGCCCGGTGAGGTACCGCCTGCTCATCGTGGACGACGAGGCCGACGGCCGCGACGCCCTGGCGGAGCTGGCGCAGCGCTGGGGCTACGAGGTGCTGACCGCGGGCGACGGGACCGAGGCGCTGCGCCGCGCCATCGAGTGGCACCCGGACGTGCTGCTCACGGACCTGGTCATGCCCAACATGGACGGGCTCTGGCTGCTGCGGGCGCTGCGCGCCGAGCTGCCCGACGTGCCGGTGCTCCTGCTCACCGGCCGGGGGACGGTCCAGACCGCGGTGCAGGCCATCAAGGAGGGCGCCTACGACTTCATCGAGAAGCCGCTCGACCCCTCGCGGCTCCGGATGGTGCTGGAGCGCGCCCTGGAGAAGAAGGAGACCATGCGCGAGGTGCAGCTCCTGCGGCGGAGCCTCGCGGCCATGGCCCCCGGTACCGACCTCATCGGCCAGGGGCCGACCATGCACGAGGTGGTCGAGCTGGTGAAGAAGGTGGCGGCCTCCAACGCCAGCGTGGTGGTGACCGGCGAGAGCGGGACGGGCAAGGAGGTGGTGGCCCGGGCCATCCACGGCCTGTCGCCGCGCAAGGACAAGCCGTTCGTGGCGCTGAACTGCTCGGCCATCCCGGCCACGCTCATCGAGTCCGAGCTCTTCGGGTACGAGCGCGGTGCCTTCACCGGCGCCGAGCAGAGGCGGCTCGGCAACTTCGAGATGGCGCACGGCGGCACCCTGTTCCTCGACGAGATCGGCGAGCTCCCGCTGGAGATGCAGGGCAAGTTCCTGCGGGTGCTGGAGGAGCGGCGGCTGCGCCGCCTGGGCGGGAAGGGCGAGGTGGAGGTGGACGTGCGCGTGCTCTGCGCCACCAACCGGGACCTCCGCGAGGAGACGCGGGCCGGCCGCTTCCGGGAGGACCTCTACTTCCGCCTGCACGTCTTCACCATCCGCCTCCCGCCCCTGCGAGACCGCAAGGAGGACATCCCGCTCCTGGTCCAGCACTTCATCGGGAAGTTCGCGGGGGAGACCGGCAAGCACGTGCACGGGGCCACGCCGGCGGCCATGGAGGTGCTCCAGGCCTACGGCTGGCCGGGCAACATCCGCGAGCTGCGCAACACCGTCGAGCGGGCGATGATACTGGTGGACGGCGACATGATCGGCGAGGAGCACCTCCCCCCGGACATGCGTCCCCGGGGCGGAGGGGCAGGGGAGGCGCCCCTGCGCCTGTCCGAGGGCCTGCGCCTCAAGGAGGTGGAGAAGCAGTACATCCTCTCCTCGCTCCGGCGGAACCGCGGGAACAAGGCCCGGACGGCGGATCAGCTCGGCATCAGCGAGAAGACGCTCTACAACAAGCTGCACCGCTACGCCGCCCGGGCGAGGGCGCAGGCCGGCGACGGCGGCCCCGACGACCTCGAGGCCGGCGAGGACGCCGAGGGCTAGCACGAGCGCGTCGCTTCGCGACGCGCTCGTGTTGGCGGTGCGCGGCGCGGGCCGGGCGACTATGCTGTCCGGATGCCCGAGCGCGTCGTCGAGATCTACGGCAAGGACACCTGAGGCTACACCAACGCCGCCCGTGTGGACTTCGGCAAGCGTGGCTACAGGGTCGACTACTTCAACGTGAAGAAGGACGCCGAGGCGATGCGGCGCTACCTCGAGCTGTCCGGGGGGGAGCGGCGGGTGCCGCTCATCCGGGAGGAGGGGAGGATCACCGTCGGCTTCGGGGGCACCTGAGGCGTGTAGCGCGATCCCGGTCCGGGATCGGGAGCTTCCCCGGCTACCGCCTGCCGTAGATGGCCCGGCGCGATCCGCGCGGCATGCCGCCGCCGAAGGCCTGGGGCGGCACCGGCTCGAGGTGGAACTGGTACCACTGCTCGCCGTAGAGCTTCCCCAGCTTGGGCCGCTTGTCGTTCTGCATCGACTGGAGCGCGGCCTTGAGCTTCTCGTCCGAGGGGTTGGCTGCCGCGCCGCGCCCCAGCACCTTCACCGCTTCCTCGTGGCGCCCCTCCTTGTCGAGGACCCAGGCGTAGACGCACCAGAGGATCCCCTCCTTCTTGTTGGCCTTGGAGGCCTCGGCGAAGGCCTTCTCCATCCCGGCCAGGTCCTTCCTGCGCCAGAGCTGCACCGCCAGCATGGCCCGCGCCACGCCGTGGCGCGAGAAGCTCTTGCGCAGGTGCGGCAGCGCCTTGTCGAACTCCTTGCGGACGTAGAGGAGCACCCCGATCTGCGAGTGGAGCTGCGACGCCACCAGGAACTGCCAGGGGGCGAGGGCGAAGCCCCGCTCCAGCACCAGCAGCGCCTTCTCGAAGCGCTGCGCCTGCAGCTCCTTCTGCGTCTCCTCGAAGAGGGCCTCCAGCTTCTTCCAGCTGCGGCGCGCCAGGCCCAGGTAGGCGGCGACGGCGGCGATGGCCCCCGGGACGACGGTGCCCGCCCAGCCGAGGCCGGTGCCGAGCCGGACGCCGAGGGTCACGGCCAGGCCCGTGGCGAGGCTCAGGAGAAGGTTGTACATGCGGTCTCCCCGGGGTGGGCGCTACCGATACACGGGCGGCTCCCGCCGCGGCAAGGGAAAAGGGCGCGCCTGCGCCCGGCGAGTGGCCCTCCCCGGAATCGAACCGGGATGGGGGGTCGCCCCACTCGATTTTGAGTCGAGCGCGTCTGCCAGTTCCGCCAGAGGGCCTGTCCGGAACCAGGCTAGCACGGATCCGACTTTGCGCATTCCCGGAATCCCGGGTATATCATCCGGCCACCGTCGCATTCAGGGTGCACCAACCGTGTCAATGCGGCTGCAATCAATCCCGCGAGGAGCGAGAATGGCCAGGACCGCCCGCAGCTCGATCGACGACGTCGTGCGCAGCGCCATGGAGAAGGTGATGAAGCGCGTCTCGACGCAGATCGCGCGCGCCATGGCCGAGGTGGCCGCCCGGCAGATCGACCAGGAGGTCACGCAGGCGCTCTCGCGGGGCCGCGTGCGGGGGCGCGCCGGCCGGCGCGCCGGGCCGGGGACATCAGCCGCTGGGTGGCCGACCGGCGCGCCCGGCGGGTCCCGAAGTTCGTCATCGAGATGACGAACGGCCTCGACACCAAGAAGAAGATCGTGGCCCGGTTCGGGGAGGGGGCGACCTTCGAGAAGGGCAAGCCCCTCCCGCGGGCGAAGTAGGGCGGCCGGCCGGGGGCTCAGCGCCCGTTGGCCGCGCGAGCCATCAGCAGGCCCTCGAGGGCGTCCTCGACGAGCGCCAGGGCCTCTTCCGGGTTCCGGGCGTCGATGATGGGGCAGTCCTGCTCGCCGAGGACGCAGCGCGCGGCCACCGAGCCCCCCGCGTTGCGGAACAGCTCGACCACGACGCTGCGCCCGCCGGAGCGGATCTCGCGGACCCCGATGAGGTCTCCGTGACTCACGCCCTTCTGGCCTAGCAAGCCCGGCGCCACGCCGCCGGAAGCGCGGCACTTGGCCGCGGGCCGCCGGTGGCCAGCTTCCGGGCCCTAGCTCCCGGCCGCGCCCAGACGGCCGGATCCGGGCGCGGGGCGCCAGGTATGCCGATGTGGGCTCGAATCCTGGCCCGGGTCGGGGCGCGACGCGGGGGCCAGACCGCGAGCCTGCGGCCCGCTTTCCAGCCTCTGCGAAGTCCGCGACGCACTCCCGCGGTGATTCGCGGGCGATAGCGCTATCGAGTGCGGCGATGTGTGTCCTCCAGGGGTGAAGCCACCTTGGCGCAGGGAGGTGCTCGCCTGTGCGGAATGCGCGCCCAATGGCACCTCCCTTGCTTGAGCGACAGACATGCGTCTGTCCCGGTACGTGGTCACCTACCTCGACGTGTGTCGAGGGGAGCACGTGCTGTACGACGTCATCGGCGATCGCTACGTCGGCGTGGACGACGCGGGCCTGACGGCGATCAAGCGGTGGTGCGACGCGGACCCGGCCCCCGGCGAGGAGAGCGCCGCCGCGGCCCAGCTGGCGGCGATGGGCTTCCTGGTCGAGGACGAGGCCGGCGACGCCATCCGGCTCGCCGACGCCGAGCGCGCCGCGGCGCGCGGGCGGCCGGGGCGGGCCTACGTCACGCTGATGCCCACGCTGGCCTGCGACCTGGCCTGCGACTACTGCTTCCAGAAGGACCACCCGGCCCAGGGGCACATGAAGGCCGAGGTGGAGGCGGCCGCCCTCGACTTCATCGCGCGGACCGTCCTCGCCTCCGGCGCCGAGGCGCTGGAGATGGTCTACATCGGGGGCGAGCCGCTCACCCGCAAGGACTTCGTGCTCCGCACCGCCCGGGCCGCCGCCGCCGCGGTGCGGCCCCGCGGCATGGCCTTCGCCTGGCAGATCATCACCAACGGCGTCGCCCTCGACCTGCCGTTCGCCCGGGCCATGTCGGAGCTCGGCCCCGGCAGCATCAAGGTGACGCTGGACGGCGACCGCGAGACGCATGACGCGGTGCGGGTCTACCGCGACGGCCGCGGGACCTTCGACCGCATCTTCCAGGCGATGGCGGAGGTGGCCCGGGAGTGCCCCGGGATCCGCATGCGGGTGGACGGCAACTTCCGCCCCGGCCAGGAGCGCTCCTACGAGGCGCTCCTCCAGCGCATCGCCGACGAGGGGCTCTCCGGGAAGATCGACTCGGTCCGCTTCAAGCCGGTGATCGAGAGCGGCGGCTGCAATGCCGTCTGCGGCTCCCACGCCGCCGAGACGCTGGTGCAGCTCGGGCGGACGGCCGACGACCGCGGCATCCGCATCCTGGGGGCCAACCAGGTGGAGGACGTGGCCCCCTGCGAGCTCCACTGGGACAACGCCTGGACCATCGATCCCGCCGGCCGCCTCTACAAGTGCCTGGCCGTGGCGGGCAAGCCGGAGCTGGCCATCGGCGACGTGTGGAAGGGCGTGGCCCGCCAGGACCCGCTGGTCGCCGGGCGCCCCTGGGAGAAGGGCTGCAGCGACGACTGCCCCTTCGTGCCCATCTGCCTCGGCGGCTGCATGGGCGGGCGCGTGGCCACCGGCGGTCGCGTGGGCGAGGTCGCCTGCGACCGCACGTCGATGGAGCTCCGCTTCCGCGAGTCCGTCACCCGCCGCTATCTCGACGAGTTCCACCCCGAGCAATCCACCGAAGCGTCCCCTCCCGAAGTGAACGCCGCAGCCTGAGAACCCGCACGACCAGGAAAAGGTAGGAAGCCCATGACCCTCAAGATCTCCGCCCGCCGCTCCGTCCGCGCTGCCATGCCCTGCACCGGCGCCGGCGGCCTCTTCTAGTCGTCCCCCTCCACGCCCTCCAGCCCAGAAAAGGCAGAAACCATGACCCTCAAGATCTCCGCCCGCCGCTCCGTCCGCGTCGCCATGCCCTGCACCGGCGCCGGGGGCCTCTTCTAGCAAGCGCAACCTTGAGGCGGGCGCGCCGGCGTGCGATGACTCGCCGGTGCGCCGCAGCGCCCCTCTCCTCCTCATCGCGGCCGCGCTCTCCTGCGCGAAGCCGGCGCCGCCGTCCGACTACGTCCTGCGGGTCGGAATCGCAGGTCCCATCGGCGAAGTTTCGCCGGAGGCCGGCTCGGGTGGCGCCGCGCTGGCCGGCGACGTTCTGTTCGAATCACTCGCGACCCCGCGGCCCGGCGGGTGGTCATCGAAGTTCGTGCGCCGCTGGGAGCGGCTGGGGCCGCGCCGCTGGAGAATCGAGCTTCTCCCCGGGGGCCGCTTCAGCGACGGCACACCGGTCGGCACCGAGGACGTCGCGCGGGCACTCCGCCCCCAGGGAATGACCATTGCCGGGGTAAGCGGCGACACGCTGGAGGTCGAGTCGTCCTCCAGCGGCCGGCCCCTGGAGGTCGCGCTGGCCCTGGGCGTCGTCGCGCGGCGCAGCGGCGATCGCTTCCTAGGGACCGGGGCCTTCGCAGTGGCGGAGCAGACGCGCGAGCACCTCGTGCTTCGTCGCGTCGAGCCCGCACCGGGGAAGATCGCGCAGCTCGAGCTGGTCGCCTGCTCGAGCGGCCGGGAGGCGTTCGCACGCCTGCTCCGCGGCGAGGTCAACGCCATGTTCCCCATCGACCGGGCCTTCGCGGAGCTGCTCGATGGCGTTCCCGGGGTGCGAGTGGTGCGAGGCTCCTCGCCGAACGCCACCGCGGTCCTGTTCGGGCCCGGCCTCCCGCCGGCGGAGCGCCGGGCGCTGGCCGCCTGGCTCCCGGTGGGCGAGGTGGCGGCTGCCATGAGGCGGGAGGTGGGCCATCCCGAGCCCCGGCGCGAGCGCCCACCCCTGCCGCCAGGCCGCCCGCTGCGCATCGGCTATCCGCGCTCCATCGAGCTCGCGCGCGCTGCGCTGGCGCTCCGGCAGGCGCTCGGCTCGCGGGGCGGCGAAGTGGTGGCGCTGGGGCCCGACGAGTGGGCCCGGCGCGCGCCCGAGTTCGACCTCTTCCTCATCACCATGCTGGTGCGGCCCCCGGGAATGTCGGCGCTCTACTTCGAGACCGGGGCGCCCTACAACTGGACCCGGTACTCGAACCGCGACTACGACGCGGCCCTGGCCGCGGGGGACGAGGCGGCCGCCGACGAGGCGCTGCAGCGGAACCCCCCGGCGGTGACGATCGGGCGGCGCGAGCTGCTTGCGGCCGTCGACGCCCGTCTCCCCGAGGCGAAGCTCGGGGACTGGGGCGCTTTCGAGCTCGTCCCCGAGTGGGAGGTCGCACCGTGAAGCGCGCCCAGGTGGCGGCCCGGCTGGCGATCCTGGTGGCGCTGGCGGGCGTCCTGCCCCTCCTGGCGATCGGGGCCAT
This sequence comes from Anaeromyxobacteraceae bacterium, assembly GCA_035455425.1. GTDB lineage: Bacteria > Myxococcota > Myxococcia > Myxococcales > Anaeromyxobacteraceae > JACRMN01. The sequence continues at coordinate 12,474 of DATIFE010000059.1, forward strand.
CGCCGTCGAGGTCATGAGGCGCCGCAGCGAGAGCGCGGCCCACGAGACGCTGGCCTCGGTGGCGGCGCAGGCCGCCGAGCGGATCGGCGGCTACGTGGCGGCGCAGCGGGAGACGCTGCGGGCGGTGGCCGCCGCGGCCGGCCCGGCGGCCGACGCCGAGCGGCGCCTGGAGGACGTGCTCCTCGAGGCCCCCAGCCTGGGACGCGTCTTCCTGGTGGGTCCGGAGGCGCCGCCCGACGGGTTGCCGAGGAGGCTCGACGCCAAGAAGGTGGAATCGGCCCGCGCCGGAGGCGAGGTGCTCTCCGAGATCTACCTCGGCGAGGACGACACCCCGGCGCTCGACGCCTGCGTTCCCCTGCGCGGGCGGCCGGGCCACGCCGTCTGCGCCCAGCTCGACCTGCTCGAGCTGTGGCGATTCGTGCAGCGCATCCGCGTGGGGGCGTCGGGCTACGCCCTGGCCTTCGATCGCTCGGGCCGCCTCATCGCCTCGGGCGCCGGCGCGCTGCGCGCCGCCATCCTCACCGGAGAGCCGGTGCCGGAGCGGGAGGTGGCCCGGCGGGCCTCCGCCGACCCGGCGGGGGCGCCGCGGCACTACCCCGGGCCCATGGGCGAGGAGGTCCTGGCCGGCTGGGCCGCGGTCCCCGACACCGGCTGGACCGTGGTGGTGGAGCAGCCGGCCGCCGAGGCCCTGCGGGCGGCGCGCACCGCCCAGCTGGTGCTGGCCGGCGTGGCCCTGCTCGCCCTGGCGCTCTCGGTGCTGGTGGGGGTGCGCCAGTCGCGCCGGGTGCTGGCCGACCTGGAGGTGGAGGAGCGCTGGCGCACCGCCGGGCGCATCGCCACCGGGATCACCCACGACCTCGGGCACCGGGTGGCCATCCTGCAGCAGACGGCCTCCATGGCCGCCACCGGGGAGGCGGCCTTCCTGCCGCGCATCGAGGAGAACCTGCGCGCCGAGGTGGCCACGCTGCGGAAGTTCGTGGCCGACTTCGCCGACCTCTCGCGGGACGTGCGGACGGCGGACCTGCTCCCGCTCGACCTCGACGCCTTCGCCGAGAGCGTGCGCCGCACCGCCGCACCCCACGCCGAGAAGTACGCGGTGCGCCTGGAGCTGGCCGCCTCGCCGGGAGGGGCCTGGGCCCGGGCCGACCGCTACCTACTGGAGCGCGCCGCGCTCAACCTGATCTCCAACGCCGTCGAGGCGTCGCCGCGCGAGGGAGCGGTGCGGATCGAGGTGGGGGCGGGCCCCGCCGAGGTGTGGCTCTCGGTGGTGGACGGCGGCCAGGGCATCGCGCCCGATCGGCTCCCGCTCCTCTTCGACGCCTTCGTCTCCACCAAGCGCACCGGGGCGCACGTGGGGATGGGGCTGCCCAACGTGAAGCGCATCGTCGAGGCCCACGGCGGCCGGGTCTCGGTGCAGAGCCGGCTGGGGCAGGGGAGCACCTTCCGCATCGACCTGCCCCGCACCGCGGCGCCGCAGGCCTAGGGCCCCGCGGCCGCCGGCATCTCAGTCCTCGTCGCCGTCGGCGGGGCCCTCGCCGCGCGTGAGCCCGTGGTCGCGCAGCTTGGCCTTGAGGGTGGAGTAGCCGATCCCCAGCTTCTCGGCGGCGCGGCGCCGGTTCCAGCCCACCTGGCCCAGGATCTTGCGCAGGTAGCCCTTCTCGAAGGCCGCCATGGCGGACTCGTAGCTCGACTCCCGCTCGGCCTCCCGGGCCAGGCCCGCCCCCACCGCGATCTCCAGCGGCAGCTCGGTCTCGTCGATCACCGGCGCGTCGCACACCACGGTGAGCCGCTCCACCAGGTTCTCGAGCTCGCGCACGTTGCCGGGCCAGGCGTAGTTCTCCAGCAGCGCCACCGCCTCGGGCGTGAGCGTCTGCGGCACGCGGCCGTAGGCGGCGGCGAAGCGGGAGAGGAAGTGCTGGGCCAGGTCGCGCACGTCCTCGCGCCGCTCCCGCAGCGGGGGGACCTCGATGGGCACCACCTTGAGCCGCCAGTAGAGGTCCTCGCGGAAGCGCCCCTCGGCCACCATGCGGTCGAGCGGCCGGTTGGTGGCGCAGATGACGCGCAGGTCCACGTTGATGGGCCGGGCGCCGCCGACGCGCTCCACCTCCCTCTCCTGAAGCGCGCGCAGCAGCTTCGACTGGACCTCCAGCTTCAGCTCCGCGATCTCGTCGAGGAAGAGGGTTCCGCCGTTCGCCAGCTCGAACTTCCCGTAGCGCTGCCGGGTGGCCCCGGTGAAGGAGCCCTTCTCGTGCCCGAAGAGGGTGCTCTCCACCAGCTCGCTGGGGATGGCGGGCAGGTTCACGGCGACGAAGGGGCCGTGGCTGCGGTCGCTGCGCTGGTGGATCCAGCGGGCCAGGACCTCCTTGCCGGTGCCGCTCTCGCCGTTGATGAGCACCGTGACGGGCTTGGCCGCCACCTTGTCGGCGATGGCCACCACCGAGGCCATGGCGGCGGAGCGCCCCGCCACCATGGGCTTGTTCCCGCGGACCGCCACCTCCTCGCGCAGCCAGGCCAGCTCGCGCGCCGCCCGGAGCTGCTCCAGCGACTTGGAGACGCGCGCCGACAGCTCGCCGGGCGAGAAGTCCTTGGTCAGGTAGTCGAGGGCGCCGAGCTTGATGGCCTCGACGGCGATGGGGATCTCCTTCACCACCGAGACCATGATCACGCCGACGTCCGGGTGGCCCTCGCGGATGAGCCGCAGCACGTCGAGCCCGCTCATCCCGGGGAGCTGCACGTCGAGCAGCATCACGTCCACCGGGGACTTGCGCAGCAGCTGGAGGGCGTCCTCGCCCGTGGGCGCGGTCAGCGGGATCATGCCCGCGGACCGGACGATGGCCTCCATGGTCTGGCGGATGCTGGGGTCGTCGTCGACCACCAGCACCGTGGCGGTGCGAGCCATGGCGCGAGTCTAGCTCCGCGGGTCGCCGGGGGCGAAAGTACTTCCCCACTTCGGGCGCGGCCGCGGAGAGGTGGCCCGAAGGCGAGCCCTGGCGGCCAGGAATCGAGCCCCCATCAGCCCCCCTTGGCCTTCCGGGACGGCTTGGCCGGCTGCGGCGCCGGCCCGGCCTCCGCCTTGGCCGGCGGAGCGGGCTTGCCCTCGGCCTGCGGCGGCGGGGCCTCGGGCTTCGCCGAGTGGGTCCCCTTGCGCTCCCCGTCCTTCTGCGGCGAGGAGTAGAGATCCGCATACCAGCCGCCGCCCTTGAGCCGGAACGAGGTCCGCGACACCAGCCTGGCGATCTTCCGGCTGCCGCACTCGGGGCACTTCCGCGGCGCGGGCTCGTCCACCTTCTGCATGAGCTCGGTCAGGTTGCCGCAGCCCTCGCACAGATACTCGTAGATGGGCACGGCGGGATCATAAGGGCGAGCGCCGGCGCGGGCCAGGTCGGCGGCCGGGGCGGGGTGCCGGGGCCCCGGGACGCCGGGGGCGCCCGGCTGCGGCCGGGGGCGTCGCGCGCGGCGCCTGCGCGTCCAGCCCGAGGCCGAGCCGGCCGGCGAGCGAGGCCACCTCGGCCCGCTCCAGCGAGAGGCTGCGCCCGAGCGCCGCCGCCAGCGAGGCCGCCCCCCCGGCGCGCAGCGCCTTCAGGTGCTCGGGGAGCCGCCGCCTCAGGTCCGCCTCGAACTCCTCCAGCAGGCCGAGGTCCTCGAGGCGCTCCGCGTCGGCGAGGAGGAGCCGGGCCCGCTCGGCGAGGGTGGCGCGCCGCCGCAGCTCGGCCCGCCGCGCCTCCCGGAGGGCCTCGGCCTCCCCGGAGCCGCCGGTGCGCCGGAGGAGCGCCTCCAGGTCCCCGGGCGCGATCCGGAGCGAGGCGGCCGCTCGCCGGAGCACGCCGCCGGCCACCCGCACCGCGTGGAGCGCCGCGTCCCGCTCGCGCCGCTCGAAGGAGCGCCGGAGGCCGTGGGCGTCGAGCAGGGCGCGCAGATCGGGCTCGCCGGGCGGCGACCCGTCGGCGCGGCGCCACCCCTCGGCCAGCGCCCGGACGAGGTGCGAGGCGCGTGCCCCGTGGCGGCGGAGCAGGGCCTCGAGGGTCGCGCGCCCCTCGGGGGCGAGGAGCCCGTCGAGCGACGGGGGCGGGGGCGCCGAGGCCGGGCCGGGCGGCCAGCGGTCGCGGGCCCGCCGGATCACGACCGAGGCGCGCCGCCCCGGGGCCGGCGCCCTCCGGCGGCGGGGCGCTCCCTCGTCCATCCCGGCCATGGGACGGCGAACCTGCGCCGGCGCCGGCCCCAAGTCAAGCCGCTGGCGCCGGCGGGGGCCCCGTGCTTGACTACGGCCGATGGGGACGGGTGAGGCCCAGCAGCCGGCGGCATGGACCAGGCTCCTCGCGCCCGCCCGCCTCCTGCTCTACGCGCTGCTCGTCTCCTCGGCGCTGGCCACGCTGCTGGCCGGGCCCTCGCTGGAGCAGGCCGTCCGGGAGGGGCGGCTTCCGCAGGGGGCGCTGGTGGTGGCTCCGGCGCTGCTCCTGGTGTTCATCCTGGTCTTCGCCGCCTACCGCTACGCGCTGGTCCGCAGCGGCCACTACCTCGCCGGCAAGGCGTTCGTGCAGGTGGGGCTCATGCTGCTCGTGCTCACGCTCCTCCTGCCCGGCTCCCTGGAGCGCTACCGGGCCGCCGGCACGGTGCGCCCGGTGGACCTGTCGCGCCACCTCTCGGCCCCGGACGCCGAGACGCGGGCCATGGCCGCGGAGCTGACGCGCCACCGCGAGCGGGGCGAGGCGATGCGCTACCTGCCGCGCCTGCTGGACCTGCTCGACGATCCCTCGCCGGAGGTCCGCCGCCAGGCGCACGCCTCGCTGGTGGCCCTGGCCGGGCGCGACGCCGGGGGGGAGGGGGCGGGCGCCGCCGCCCGCTGGCGGGCGTTCTGGCGCGGGCAGGGAACTGCCATCCCCTGATTCTTCCTGGGCTTCCGTCTCCGGCCGGCGTCCCACGTCCCGGGGGCGGCCTCCGGGCTTGCCCATCCGGGACTGTCCTGATATTGATAATCACTATCAACAATGGCCACCCCGGGCGACAGGACCAGCAGGCGAGCGGCGGCGGGTCCGCCGCGCCGGGAGGCGGCCCGGTCCCCCGAGGAGGCGCTGACCCAGGTCATCGAGGAGAAGGGGCTGCGCCACTCGCGCCAGCGCGACCTGGTGGCCCGCGCCTTCTTCGCCATGGGCGGCCACGTCCCGGTGGACTCGCTGGTGGCCCGCGTCCGGCAGGACGAGCCCCGCATCAGCGTGGCCACCGTCTACCGCACCATGAAGCTCCTGGCGCAGGTCGGGCTGGCGGTGCCCCGCGACTTCGGCGACGGGCGCGCCCGCTACGAGCCCGCCCACCACCGCCACGGCAACTCGCACGACCACCTCATCTGCACCGGCTGCGGCGCCATCGTGGAGTTCGAGAGCCAGCGGGTCGAGGAGCTGCAGCTGCGGCTGGCGCGGCGCCACGGCTTCGAGGTGCAGCGCCGGCACGTCGAGCTCTACGGCCTGTGCGCCCGGTGCCGCAGCGCGCCGGAGAGGGAGACCGCCCCGTGAGCCCCCCGCCCCCCGCAGCGGCCGCGCCGGCCGCGGTCCTCGACAAGGAGCTCCGCCCCGAGCCCCGGACCGCGATCCTGGTGGGCAACCCCAACGTCGGCAAGAGCGTGCTCTTCGGCGCGCTGACCGGGAAGTACGTCACCGTCTCCAACTACCCGGGCACGACGGTGGAGGTGACGCGCGGCCACGCCTCCATCGGGGGCCGGCCCTGGATCGCGATGGACACGCCGGGCACCAACGGCCTCACGCCCATGTCGGAGGACGAGCAGGCGACCCGGGACATCCTGCTGCGGGAGCGAGGCTACGTCGTACTTCAAGTGTGCGACGCCAAGAACCTGCGCCGCGGCCTCCTGCTCAGCGCCCAGCTGGCCGAGGCCGGGGTGCCCTTCGTGCTGGCGCTCAACATGAGCGACGAGGCGGCCAGCCGGGGGATCCGGGTGGACGCGGCGGCGCTCTCCGCCGCGCTGGGCGTCGAGGTGGTGCCGACGGTGGCGGTGGAGCGGAAGGGGCTGGCGGAGCTGCAGGCGGCGCTCCCCGGGGCGCGGCCGTCCTCCTTCACCCCGCGCTACGACCCGGTCATCGAGGAGGCGCTGGCCGAGATGGCGCCGCTGGTGGGCGCCGCCGGAGGGCTCTCGGGACGGGCGCTGGCGCTGATGCTCCTCTCGGGCGACGAGTCCCTTCCCGGCCGGCTCGACGGCGCGCTGGACGCCGCCGGGCGCGAGCGGGTGGAGGCCGTCCGCCGGCGCCTCGCCTCGCGCTACCCCGAGTCGCTGCGCTTCGTCATCTCCAAGCAGCGGCTGGCCGCGGTGGACCGGCTCCACGACGCGGTGCTCTCGCGCGGCGCCCGCTCCGCGGCCAGCGACCTCGGCCGCAGGCTGGGCGCCTGGTCGACCCATCCGCTGTGGGGCATCCCCTTCCTGGGCGCGGTGCTCTTCGTCTGCTACGAGTTCGTCGGCGTCTTCGGCGCCAAGACCGCGGTCGACTTCCTGGAGAACCAGGTGTTCTACGACCGGCTGGTCCCCTGGACCGACGCCGCGCTGCGCTTCCTGGTGCCGTGGAAGGGCCTGCAGGAGTTCCTGGTGGGCCCCGCCGGCGTGCCCTTCCGCGAGCACGGAGGGTTCATCGTCGGGCGCTACGGGCTCTTCTCCATGGGCCTCTCCTACGGCATGGCCATCGTGCTGCCCATCGTCGCCACCTTCTTCGTGGCCTTCAGCGTGCTCGAGGACTCGGGCTACCTGCCGCGGCTGGCGGTGATGGTGAACAAGGTCTTCAAGCGCATGGGGCTCAACGGCAAGGCGGTGCTGCCCATGGTGCTGGGCCTGGGCTGCGACACCATGGCCACCATGACCGCCCGCATCATGGAGACGCGCAAGGAGCGGATCATCGTCACGCTGCTCCTGGCCCTGGCCGTCCCCTGCAGCGCCCAGATGGCCGTCATCCTGGCCATGACCGCCAGCCTGCCGCTGGCCGCCAGTTTCTGGTTCTTCGGCGCCATCCTGGCGACGCTGGTGCTGGTGGGCTGGCTGGCCGCCAAGGTGCTGCCCGGGCGCGGCTCCGACTTCGTGCTCGAGCTGCCGCCGCTGCGCGTCCCCCAGGCCGGCAACGTGGCGGTGAAGACCCTGGCGCGCATCGAGTGGTACCTGCGCGAGGCGCTGCCGCTCTTCCTGCTGGGAACGCTCCTCCTCTACGGCCTCGACCGCATCGGCGGGATGTCGGTGCTGCAGCGGGCCGCGGCCCCCGTGGTGGTGGGCGTGCTGCACCTGCCCAAGGAGACGGCCATGGCCTTCATCCTGGGGTTCCTGCGGCGCGACTACGCGGCGGCCGGCCTCTTCCTGCTGTACCAGCCGTTCCTCAAGGCGGGGACGCTGACCCGCGACATGCAGATCGAGATCACCGTGGCCCTGGTCACCCTCACGCTCTTCATCCCCTGCATCGCCAACTTCTTCATGATCCTGAAGGAGCGGGGCTGGAAGACCGGGGTGGCCGTGGCCGCCTTCATCGTCCCCTTCGCGATCGCCATGGGCGGCAGCGTGGGCGCGCTCATGCGCTGGCTCTACTGATGCCCGCCGTCGCCGCCAGGATGGAGCGCTGCCCGCTGTGCGGGACGGAGTTCGACGCCGAGGGGCAGGGCTGCCGCCCCAGCTGCCCCATGTCGGCGGGCTGCCGGGTGGTCTGCTGCCCGAGCTGCAGCTACAGCTTTCCGCAGGAGACCGGGCTCGCCGGGCGGCTGCGCAACCTGCTGGAGCGGCGGCGCGGGAAGGGGCGCTGAGGGGGCCATGCAGGAGCGGAAGATCGAGGAGCTGCTCGAGACCGTCTTCACCGAGCGCGAGCAGGGGCGCGACCAGGTGGGCAGCGTGCTGGCGCACGCCGGCGAGCACGCCGAGGGGAAGAGCGAGGCGGACTTCGGGGAGCTGGAGGCGATGGGCCTGGTGCGCCGCGAGGGCGACCGCGTCGCGCTCACCGACCGGGGCGAGCGCAGGGCCGGGAGCGTGGTGCGCCGCCACCGCCTGGCGGAGCGGCTCTTCCGCGACCTGCTCGACCTGGGGGAGGGGGCCATGGAGAGCCAGGCGTGCGAGTTCGAGCACATCCTCTCGGCCGAGGCCACCGACTCGGTCTGCACGCTGCTGGGGCACCCGCCCACCTGCCCTCACGGCAAGGCCATCCCGCCCGGCCCGTGCTGCAGCGCCGGCCCCCGGACCCTGCGGCCGCTGGTGACGGGGCTGCCGCACTTCGACCTGGGGGCCTCCGGGCGCATCGTCTTCATCGCCCCCAAGTTCCACGACCGCATGGACCGGCTGGCCGCGCTGGGCGTCATCCCCGGAAGCGAGATCCGGCTGCACCAGCGCTCGCCCTCGTACGTCATCGAGGTGGGCGAGACCACCATCGCCCTCGATCCCGAGATCGCGGGCGAGATCTTCGTGAAGCGGATCTGAGGGCGCGGCGGGCCCCGTCCCGCCGCCGGCCCGGCGAGGCCCCGGCGATACCGGCCGGTTTCTTGCCATGCGGGGACGCGCTGGTACCGTCGGCGGAAGGCCGGCCCCGGGTCCGAAATGTCCTTCCTGCGCCGACGCGCCACCCTCCTGCTCGCCGCCGGCCTCCTGGGGCTCCTGGCCCTCTCGGCCGCCGATCCGGAGGGCCTGCGCAAGCACCGCCGCCTCGAGGACCAGGCCCGCCGCGTGGCCGAGGAGAACCGCGCCCTGGTGCGGGAGAACGCCCGCCTGGTGCGCGAGGTCCGCGCGCTGCACGGCGACCCGGCGGCCCTGGAGCGGGCGGCGCGGGAGGAGCTGGGCTTCGTCCGGCCGGGCGAGATGGTGTTCCAGCTCCCCGGGGGAAGCCGCCGGTGAGCCCGACGGCCGTCCCCGCGCCCCCGCCCCGCGCCCCCATCGGCAGCGTCCGCGAGAGCCGCGCCCGGCTCGCCGGCCAGCGGCGGCGTCCGGCGCTGGTGTCGCTCTACGCCGCCGCGCTGGGGGAGGGCGGCCTCCTGGGCCGCCGGGCCCGCCGGCGGCTGGGCGCGCTCGCCGTCCGCAGCCTCCCGGCCGCGGTGGCGGCCGCCCTGCTGGCCATGCTGGCGCTGCGGCAGTTCGCGGCGCCCGAGCTGGGGTGGCCGCAGGCGGCTGCGGCGCTGGCGCTGCTGGCGGCGCTGGCCGGCGTCTCCTGGCGCCGGGCCCGGGGCGCAGCCCGCGGCGGGCGGGCGGGGATCCGCGAGCAGCTGGAGATGGGAACCCTCCTCCTGGCGGCCGCCTTCGCGGTGGCCCAGGTGAGCGAGGGCGCGGCGGGCGCGGGCGACGCCCCGCTCTTCCCGGCCGTCTACCTGGCGATGGCGTTCCTGGTGGCCCTCCTGCCGCGGGCGGTGGGCCTCGGGCTGGCGGCCCTGGCGGTCGGCCTCGACGCCGCCATCTGGCGGCAGAGGGGCGGCGCGCCCGGCGAGCTGCCGGTCCTGGCCTCGCACGCCGCCTTCCTCCTCTCCTTCGCGCTCCTGTACCACGCGGTGCTGGCGGCCCGGGTGGCGGCCTCGCGGCGGGCGGAGCGCGCCGCGGTCGAGCGGCGGCTGAAGGAGATCGAGGAGCGCGCCCGCGAGTACCGCCTGCTCGCGCCCGGCGAGGGTGCGGCCGGGGACGCGGCCGAGCGGGAGCGGCGCTTCGCCGAGGCCTCGGTGGTGGAGATCGAGGCCGCCGTCCGCGGCGTCCTGGAGGTGGCCGAGGTGGCCCTGCGGGCGCACACGGCCGCGGTCTACGTGCTCTCGCCCGACGACCGGGAGCTCCGGCTCCGGGAGTGCCGCTCCCCCAGCGACCGGGTGGCGCCGGGCCCCCTGCCGGCGGGGGAGGGGCCGCTCGGCGGCGCCGTGCGGCGGCGGGCGGCGGTGCGGCTCTGCGGCGACATCCGCAGCGCCAACCACTACGGCGACGGCACCCGGCCCGGGGCGCTCCTGGCGGTGCCGCTGGTGGACCGCCGGGGCGGCCACGTCCGGGGCGCCCTGCTGGTGGACCGGAGGGAGCCGGCCGCCTTCTCCGACGAGGACGAGCGCCTGCTCACCACGCTGGCAGGCGAGCTCCTGCGCGCCATCGAGGCGGAGCGGTTGCTGGCCGACATGAAGCGCGGGCGCGACGAGAAGGAGCGCTTCTACCAGGCCATCGAGCGGCTCAACCGCGTCACCACGCGGCCGGCGGTGGTGGAGGAGCTGCTCCGCGCGGCCGCCGAGATGGTCGAGCTCCAGTTCGGCGCGGTGACGCTCGTCGAGGGCGCGGGGGGCAAACGCCGCCACCGCGTGGCGCGCTGCCACCTGCCGGAAGCCGAGGGCGGCGCCGGCAAGATCGAGGGCCTCGAGTTCGGCGACAACCCGGGGCTGGTGGCCCAGGCGGTGCGCCTCGGCACGTCGCTCCCCGGCCGGGAGGTCCGGCCCGAGGCGGCGGTGATCTTCGACGAGCACACCCGCCTGCGCGGCCTGGCCTCGGTCCGGGTGGTGCCGCTGAAGTCGGGCGAGCGGGTCCTGGGCACCCTGGTGGTCGGGACGCGGCGGCGGCCGGTCGGCCCCGAGCAGGTGCGCCAGCTGGAGGTGGTGGCGCTGCAGGCCGGGGCCTCGCTGGAGCGGGCGCACCTCTTCGAGCGGACCGAGCAGCTCGCCACCACCGACGGGCTCACCGGCCTCACCAACCACCGGGTCTTCCAGGAGCGGCTCGAGGCCAAGCTGGCGGAGGCCCAGCGCTACGGCCGGAGGCTGGCGCTGCTGCTCGCCGACGTCGACCACTTCAAGTCGGTGAACGACACCTACGGGCACCCGGTGGGCGACGAGGTGCTCCGGGGCGTGGCCCGCATCCTGGCCCAGGAGGCGCGGGCCACCGACCTGGTGGCGCGCCACGGGGGCGAGGAGTTCGCCATCGTCATGCCCGAGACCGACGGCGCCGGCGCCGGCGTGATCGCCGAGCGCATCCGCGAGCGGGTGGCGGCCGAGGTCTTCGACACCGGGCTGGGTCCGCTCCGGGTCACCATCTCCCTGGGCCTGGCCACCTACCCGGCGGACGCCGCCCGCAAGGCGGACCTGCTCGAGACCGCCGACGGGTGCCTCTACGCCGCCAAGCGCGGCGGCCGGAACCGCACCGTCGCCGCCTCGCCCCGCGGGGCGGCGCGCGCCCTGCGCCCGGAGTGAGCGGGTGGTAGGATCGCCGCCGATCCCGGGGAGCCCAGGGCAGTGAAAAAGAACTTCGTCCTCGACACCAACGTCATCCTGCACGACCCGCGCAGCATCTTCTCCTTCGACGACAACGACGTCGTCATCCCCATCTACGTCATCGAGGAGATCGACAACTTCAAGCGCGACCTCTCCTCGCTGGGCCGCAACGCCCGCCAGGCGGCGCGGTTCCTGGACGAGTTCCGGGCCCAGGGGAAGCTCGGGGAGGGGGTGCCGCTCGGGGACGGCAAGGGCACCGTGCGCGTGCTCTTCACCGACCGCGAGCTGCCCAAGCACCTCTCCGAGAGCCCCGGCTCGGTGGACAACAAGATCCTGGCGGTGGCGCTCGACGTGCGCGAGCGCGAGAGGGGGAAGCCGGTGGTGTTCGTCACCAAGGACACCAACCTGCGCATCCGGGCCGACGCGCTGGGCCTGCGCGCCGAGGACTACGACGTCGAGGAGGTGGCGCTCGACGAGCTCTGGAGCGGCATGACCGAGGTGGTCGTCGGGGCCCAGGAGGTGAACGAGTTCTACACCTCCGGCTTCGTTCCGGTGCCGCCGGGCGACTCCGACCCGCCGCCCCCCAACGAGTTCGTGGTGCTGCGCGACCGGGACAACGCCCAGCACAGCGCCGTCGGCAAGTACAGCGCCGGCCGCCAGGGCTACGTGCCGCTCATCAAGATCCCGAAGGAGGGCGTCTGGGGCATCCGGCCGCGCAACAAGGAGCAGTCCTTCGCCCTCGACCTGCTGCTCAACGACGACGTGCGGCTGGTGACCATCGTGGGCAAGGCCGGCACCGGCAAGACCCTGCTCGCCATCGCCGCCGGCCTGCAGCGGACCACGGAGGACGCGGTCTACCAGAAGCTGCTGGTGTCGAGGCCCATCTTCCCCCTGGGCCGGGACATCGGCTACCTGCCCGGCGACGTGGAGGAGAAGCTCAACCCCTGGATGCAGCCCATCTTCGACAACGTCGAGTACCTCATGAACCTGTCGCGCTCGGAGAAGAAGCAGGGGCGCGGCTACCACGAGCTCATGGACCTGGGCATCCTGGAGATCGAGCCCCTGACCTACATCCGGGGCCGCTCGATCCCCAACCAGTACATCATCGTGGACGAGGCCCAGAACCTGACGCCGCACGAGGTGAAGACCATCATCACGCGCTGCGGCGACGGGACGAAGATCGTCCTCACCGGCGACCCGTACCAGATCGACAACCCCTACGTGGACGCCACCAACAACGGGCTCATCCACGTGGCCAACCGCTTCAAGCAGGAGCGGCTGGCGGGGCACGTCACCATGTCGAAGGGGGAGCGGTCGCCGCTGGCGGAACTAGCCGCGAACCTGCTGTAGGGCGACGGCGCGGGCCTCGCCTGAAGGGCGATCCCGCAGCCCGCCACGGGTCTTGCGCTTCGCGCGGCTCGCGCTCCGCGGTCGCGACGAACCACCGGCAAGGAGCGCCAGCGCCCCGCGCCTGAGGTGGCTTGCGCGACAGCCGTTGGTGAGGAGCCCCGCGTCGCGTGCGTCCGCGCGGCGTGGGTCCCGAGCTTGCGGGCGAGGACAGCCCGAAGGCGAGGACCCGCGCCGGAGCGGCTAGTTCAGCAGGGCGGGCTGGAAGTCGACGAGCTCGACCGGCCGGGCCATCCCCAGGCCGATCTCGTCGCGCCAGCCGGCGGCGTCGCCGCCGAGCTGCAGCGGCATGGGCCGCTCGAAGGAGACGTGCACCCGCTCGGCGTGGAAGTCCGCCAGCCCGGGGTGGGCGAAGTTGCCCGACCAGATGCGGGGCAGGTTGGCGAGCAGCGCCGAGACGGGGATGTTCCCGGCCACCCGCACCTGCATCATGCCGGCCCGGCTGGCGGCGAAGGGGAACGCCTTCAGGCCGAAGCCGTAGAAGGGCACGGTGCTGGCCGCGGCCATGAGGCAGGGCCCGGCGTAGAGGAGCTCGCCCGGTGCGATGGCCGGACCGGCCTGCCGGCCGCGGGCGTCGAGCCGCCAGGCGGCGCGCCCGGTGTTGACGATCTCGCAGTAGGCGGGGCGGCGCTCCAGCAGGTAGCGCGGCGCCGACCGCAGCGCGATGGCCAGGCCGTAGCCGGGGATGCCGGTGCCGAGGCTCCCGAGCCCGCGGCCCCGGAGCTTCGACTTGACCCAGTTGTAGTCGTTGAGGATGGCGGCGTCGATCCCCAGGCCGGCGAAGGGCGTGCGGCGACCCTCGCAGGCGAGCAGGTCGAGCCGGCGCGTCCGCGGCGCCCGGCCGGCCAGGAAGGCCCCCAGGTCCTGGAGGTGGGCCTCGGGCCGCGCGCCGACCACCTCGGCAACCGCGTTGCCGGTGCCCAGGGCCAGGAGCCCGAAGCGAGGCGCCGGGGTCCGCAGGCGCTCGGCGCCGTCCAGGATGGCGTTCACCCAGGAGACGAAGGTCCCGTCGCCCCCGCCGGTGAAGACCGTGGCGTAGCGGCGGCTCACCACCGTGTCGGCGATGCGCGAGGCGTCCTCCGGGCTGCGGGAGAGGAACAGGTCCTCCGCCGGGACCATGGTCTCGAGCCCGCGCCGGACGCGGTCGTTGACCTGGCGGGCGTTGGCGTTGAGCAGGACCGCCGTGGAGCGCGGCAGGCCGCGCACCGCCCCCTGCGAGAGGCTCCTCGCTCGATGATCCCAGGCTGACGCCATTGTCCGTCTCTCGAGCAAGGGGGGTGCCACGGCGCGTCATCCGGAGGAATCGACCGATAAACAGGATCTTGCACGGTCGGTCCTGGACCGCACCGGGTGTCGGGACTGCATCGCCGGGGTGGCGACTGCGTAGCGCCCTGCGCACCCCTGGCGGGCCCATGGCGGGCCATCGGGGCCGATTTGACAGGGCGGCAAGCGGACTTAGGTTCGGGGGGTCCAGGAGGAAACCGCCAGATGGGCAAGATCATCGGAATCGACCTCGGCACCACCAACTCCGTCGTGGCCGTGATGGAGGGCAAGGAGCCGGTGGTCATCGCCAACGAGGAGGGCTCCCGCATCACCCCCTCGGTGGTCGGCTACACCAAGGACGGCGAGCGGCTGGTGGGCCACGTGGCGAAGCGCCAGGCCATCACCAACCCCGACAAGACCGTCTACTCCATCAAGCGCTTCATGGGGCGCCGCTTCTCCGAGGTGGGCGAGGAGGTCCGGCGGGTCCCCTACAAGGTGGTCGAGGGGGCGAACGGCGACGCCCGGGTGGAGATCGACGGCAAGCAGTACTCGCCTCCCGAGATCAGCGCCCAGGTGCTCCTCAAGCTGAAGCGGGCGGCGGAGAACCACCTGGGTGAGAAGGTCACCGACGCGGTCATCACCGTTCCCGCCTACTTCAACGACGCCCAGCGGCAGGCCACCAAGGACGCCGGCGAGATCGCGGGCCTGAACGTGAAGCGGATCGTCAACGAGCCCACGGCCGCGGCGCTGGCCTACGGGCTCGACAAGAAGAAGAACGAGAAGATCGCGGTCTACGACTTCGGCGGCGGCACCTTCGACATCTGCATCCTGGAGGTGGGGGAGAACGTGGTGGAGGTGCTGGCCACCAACGGCGACACCCACCTCGGCGGCGACAACATCGACCAGCTGCTGATGGACTGGCTCATCGCCGAGTTCAAGAAGGACACCGGCATCGACGTCTCCAAGGACAAGATGGTGCTGCAGCGGCTCAAGGAGGCCGCCGAGAAGGCCAAGATCGAGCTCTCGTCGGTGATGGAGACGGAGATCAACCTGCCGTTCCTCACCGCCGACCAGACCGGCCCCCGGCACCTGGTGATGAAGCTCTCCCGCGCCCGGCTGGAGAAGATGGTGGAGCCGCTCATCGAGCGTGCGCTCGGGCCCACCAAGCGCTGCCTGGCGGACGCCAAGCTCGAGCCCTCGCAGATCGACGAGGTGGTCCTGGTCGGCGGCCAGACCCGCATGCCGGCCATCATCGAGAGCGTGAAGAAGCTCTTCGGGAAGGAGCCCAACCGCACCGTCAACCCCGACGAGGTGGTGGCGGTCGGCGCCGCGGTCCAGGCCGGCGTGCTCTCGGGCGAGGTGAAGGACATCCTGCTGCTCGACGTCACCCCGCTCTCGCTGGGCGTCGAGACGCTGGGAGGCGTCACCACCCGGCTCATCGAGCGCAACACCACCATCCCCTGCCGGCGCTCGGAGACCTTCTCCACCGCCTCGGACAACCAGACCTCCGTGGAGATCCACGTGCTGCAGGGCGAGCGCGAGATGGCGCGCGACAACCGGACCCTGGGGCGGTTCCACCTCGAGGGCATCCCCCCGGCGCCGCGCGGCCTGCCGCAGATCGAGGTCACCTTCGACATCGACGCCAACGGCATCCTCAACGTGTCGGCCAAGGACAAGGGGACCGGCAAGGAGACCAAGATCACCATCACCCACTCCTCCGGCCTCGCCAAGGACGAGGTGGAGAAGATGGTGGCCGACGCCCACTCCCACGAGGCCGAGGACAAGGCCCGGCGCGAGGAGATCGAGAACCGGAACCGGCTCGAGAACCTGGCCTACCAGATGGAGAAGCTCCTCAAGGACAACAAGGAGAAGCTCTCCGCCGCCGCCGCCAAGGAGATCGAGGAGGCCGTGGCCGAGGCCCACCGGGTCCGCGAGAAGGGGACGGCCGACGAGGTGAAGGCGGCCTCGAGCCGGCTCGAGAAGGCGAGCCACCGCGCGGCCGAGGAGCTCTACAAGAGCGCCGGCCAGGGTCCCGGGCCGGGCGGCGAGAAGCCCAAGGACGAGGGCCCCAAGAAGGACGACGTGGTGGACGCCGAGTTCAAGCAGGTATAGCACCCCGGCCCTGCTTCGCAGGGCCGGGGACTGTCGTTCGTGAAGTCTTCGGGGCGGGGGAACGGATCCCCGCAGACGTCGCCATGTCCGCAGTTCCCCGAGTCCAGAGACACCGCTCGCGACAGGCCCCGGTCCCGCTTTGCGGGACCGAGGTGTAGTATCCCCGCCGTGCGCGTCACCGTCCTATCGCGCTCGCCCGCCATCTACACCACGCGCCGCCTGGCCGAGGCGGCGCGGGCCCGCGGGCACGTGGTGCGCGTCCTCGATCCGGTGGCGGTGGAGCTCGGCCTCGGCGCCGGGAGCCGCCCGGTCCTCTACCACCTGCGCCGCCCGTTCCCCCGCACCGACGTCGCCATCCCCCGGATCGCGGTCTCGGTGAACCAGTACGGCCTGGCGGTGGTGAAGCAGCTCGAGCTCCTCGGCGTCCCCCTGGTGAACCGCGCCCAGGGGATCAGCGCCAGCCGCAACAAGATGCGCTGCCTGCAGCTGCTCGCCTCCAGCGGGATCCAGGTGCCGCGGACGGTGATGGCCGCCGATCCCTCGCGCCTCCACGAGATGGTCAAGCACGCCGGCGGCGTCCCGGTGCTGGTGAAGCTGCTCTCGGCCAACGAGAGGGGCGGGGTGGTGATCTGCGAGACCCTGCAGTCGCTGGAGGCGGCGCTGGAGGCCATCCTCGGCCTGGGGGAGAACATCGTGGTGCAGCAGTACGTCCGCGGCCCGCGCGGAAGCGACCTGCGCGTGCTGGTGGTGGGCGGCCGCGCCATCGCCGCCCTGCGCCGCCGCCCGCCGGTGGGCCGGATCGCGCCCACGCTGGGGCGCGGGGCGCGCTACGAGGCGGCCCGGCCCTCGCCGGCCTGCGCCCGGGCGGCGGTGGCGGCCGCGCGCGTGGTCGGGCTCGAGGTGTGCGCCGTCGACATGCTCGACGTCAAGGGAGGCCCCCTGGTGTTCGAGGTCAACAGCTCGCCCGGCATCCGCGAGGTGGAGGAGGCCTGCGGGATCGACGCCGCCGACGCCATCGTGGCCCACGCCGAGGCGCTGGCCGGGGTGCGCCGGGAGGCGCCCCGCCGGGCGGCCAGCCCGTGAATCCCCACGCCGGCCCGGACGTCTCCCTCCAGGGCCCCAACGGAGGCACCATGAACCGTCTCGCCATCGCACTCGCCCTCGGGCTCGCCGCATCGGCCGCCGCCGCCGAGGAGAACCCCGGCGCCGACGCCTTCTCCGTGGACACCTCGCGGAGCACCGGCGCCGTGGCGGTGGGGCAGAAGGGGAAGCTCTCCCTGGCCATCGTCCCCAAGGCCCCCTGGCACGTCGATCCCCGGGCGCCGCTCACCATCCGGCTCGAGGCCCCCGCGGGCCTAGCGCTCGCCAAGGCGCAGCTCGGCCGCAAGGACGCGCTCGAGCCCAAGGCGGAGGTGCCGCGCTTCGAGGTGCCCTTCACCGCCTCGGCCCCGGGTCGGCAGGAGGCGCAGGCCCATCTGAAGTTCTTCCTGTGCCGCGACACCATCTGCGCCCAGCAGACGCGGACCGTCGCCGTCGCGGTGACGGTGAAGTAGGTGCGGGCGGTCCACGGGGTCAACCCGGTCCGGGAGCTGCTTCGCTCCGCGGCGGAGCCCCCGGCCGAGCTCTGGGTCGCGGAGGGCGCCCAGCAGGGGAGGCTCTCGGAGATCCTCCGGATGGCGCGCCAGCGGGGGGCCAAGGTCCGGGAGGCGCCGCGGCAGAAGCTCGACCGGCTGGCCGGCACCGACCGGCACCAGGGGGTGGTGGCGGTGGTCGCCGACTACCGGTACCGCGACCTCGAGGACCTGCTGGGGGCGGCGAGGGAGCGCGGCGAGCCTCCCCTGCTGGTGGTCCTCGACGGCGTCGAGGACCCCCACAACGTGGGCGCCGTGGTCCGCTCGGCCCACGCGCTGGGTGCCCACGGGATCGTCATCCCCCGGGACCGCGCCGCCGGGATCACCCCGGCGGCCGCCAAGGCCTCGGCCGGCGCCGTCGAGCACTGCCCGGTCGCCAGGGTGACCAACGTCGCGCAGGCGCTCGAAGGACTCAAGGAATCGGGTGTCTGGACGGTGGCCACGGCCGCGGATGCCGAGGCCGACCTGGGGGCGGTCGACCTCGCCGGCCCGGTGGCCATCGTGCTCGGGGGGGAGGGCCGCGGCATCCGGCCCCTGGTCCGGAAGACCTGCGATCTGGCGGCTCGCATCCCCATGGCGGGGGGGGTCGGAAGCCTGAACGTCTCGGCCGCCGCCGCCATCTGCCTCTACGAGGCGCTCCGGCAGAGGCGTCTCCGGAAGGGCTCCTGAGGGTGTCCCCGGAAGGGGCAGGGCAAGCCCCGGGCCAGCGGCGAAACCGGAGGCGATTCTCGGGCTTGACAGGCGCCGCCCCTTCGTTTACAAAGCGCCGCTCCACCGGTCGGGGCCAGTTCCGGCACGTCGAGGGTCCCGAAGTCGATTTCCCAGGCGACCCCTCGAGCGGGAGGAGTTTCGGCTGGCGTAGCTCAGTCGGTAGAGCAGCTGCCTTGTAAGCAGCAGGTCGCGGGTTCGAGTCCCACCGCCAGCTCCATCGAGGCGAGGGGGGGCGGTCATCACGGCAGGTGAACGAGTCCGGAGGGGTTCCCGAGCGGCCAAAGGGAGCAGACTGTAAATCTGCCGGCATTCGCCTTCGGTGGTTCGAATCCACCCCCCTCCACCACGCACCACGGGAAGACGGAAGGAACGGGCAGAACGCGGGAATAGCTCAGCTGGTAGAGCGTCAGCCTTCCAAGCTGAATGTCGCGGGTTCGAATCCCGTTTCCCGCTCCACATGCGAGAGAAAGGCCCTCTTAGCTCAGTCGGCAGAGCGCGTCCTTGGTAAGGACGAGGTCTCCAGTTCAATCCTGGAAGAGGGCTCCAAGACGCGCAGGCGCAGCACGCGGGCAACACCAGACCGGGAGCGCACATGTCCAAGGAGAAGTTCGAGCGCACCAAGCCGCACGTGAACGTGGGGACGATCGGGCACGTGGACCACGGGAAGACGACGCTGACGGCGGCGATCACCAAGGTGCTGGCGCAGAAGGGTCTGGCGAGCTTCATGG
>DATIFE010000060.1:0-8150 GCA_035455425.1 Anaeromyxobacteraceae bacterium
GGCCGGCCCCCGTGCTCCAGCCGGCCGCGCCCGAGCCGGCGGGCGAGCCGCCCGGAGCGGCGCCGGGAGGCGGCCTTGGCGGCTGAGGCGCCCTCCGGAGCGGGCCGCATCCTCACGGGCGCGGACCTGGCGCGCGACGTCGAGGAGCGCCCCGACGTCTGCGTGGTGGGCTCGGGAGCCGGCGGCGCGGTGGCGGCGGCGCGGCTGGCGGCGCTGGGCGCCCGGGTGGTGGTGCTGGAGGAGGGGCCCTGGCACAGGCCCTCGGACTCGACGCTGCTGGAGCGGGACGCCTACCCGCGCCTCTACCAGGAGAAGGGCCAGCGGGCCACCGCCGACCTCGCCATCGCCGTGCTCCAGGGCCGGGCCGTGGGCGGCAGCACCACCGTGAACTGGACCACCAGCTTCCGCACGCCCGACCGCGTGCTCGAGCACTGGCGGCGGGAGCACGGCGTCGAGGGGCTCACGCCCGCGGCCCTGGCCCCGCACTTCGACGCGGTGGAGGCGCGGCTCGGCATCCACGAGCAGCCGGCCGACGAGGTGAACCCCAACAACCAGGTGCTCTGGGACGGCGCGGGGAAGCTGGGGTGGCAGCGGGTCCGGACCCGGCGCAACGTGCAGGGCTGCCAGAACCTGGGCTACTGCGGCATGGGCTGCCCCATCGGCGCCCGGACCTCGATGGACCAGACCTACCTCCCCGACGCCGTGGCGGGCGGCGCCCGGATCTACGCCGACGCCCGCGCCGTCCGGATCGAGTACCGGGACCGGCGCGCGGTGGCGGTCCACGCCGTCTCGCTCGACCCGCGCACCGAGGCTCCCAGCGGCCGGAAGATCACGGTGCGCCCGCGGGCGCTGGTCCTGGCGGGAGGCGCCATCAACACGCCGGCGCTGCTGCTGCGATCGCGGCTCGACATCTCCGGCCGCGTGGGCAAGCGGACCTTCATCCACCCCGTGACCGCGGTGGCCGGCATGTACCGGCGGGCCATCGAGGGCTGGTCGGGTGCGCCCCAGTCCGTCACCTCGCACCACTTCGCCGACCGCGGCCCGGGGAAGGTGGGCTTCTTCCTCGAGACCGCCCCGCTCCACCCCATGCTGGCCGCCACCTCCTTCGGCGGCCTGGGCGACGCGCACGAGGAGCTCATGGCCCGGCTCCCGCAGGCCTCGGCGCTCATCGTGCTCGCCATCGACGGCTTCCTGCCCGAGGAGCGGGGGGGCGAGGTGACGGTGGACGGCGACGGGCGCATCCGGCTCCGCTACGACGTCCCGCCGCCGGTCTGGGAGGCGCTGCGCGAGGGCTCGAAGGCCCTGGCGCGGATCCACCTGGCCGCCGGCGCCGAGGTGGCCTACTCGCTCCACGACGACCCGGTGGAGATGCGCCTCGAGGCCGACGTGGCGCGGCTCGACCGGGCGCCCTGGGAGAGGCTCCGGGTGGCGCTCTTCACGGCCCACCTCATGGGAGGCTGCGCCATGGGGCGCGATCCCGATCGCTCGGTGGTGGACGGGAGGCTCCGGATGCACGGGATGGACAACATCTGGGTGGTGGACGGATCGGTCTTCCCCACCTCGCTGGGCGTGAATCCGCAGGAGACCATCTTCGGCGTCGCCCACTGGGCCGCCGAGCAGATCGCGCCGCAGATCCGCTGACTCGGGTGGGGGTCGGCGTTAGAAAGGATGGGCCATGAGAGCTGGGATGTCCTGGAGGGCGGCGCTGGTCGCCCTGGCGGGGGCGCTGATCGCCTCCTCGCAGGGCTGCCGCCGCGAGGAGGTGGCGCACGCCCGCCTGCCGAAGGAGCAGGCCCTCCCGGACGCGGGGGCGCCGGGGGCCGGGCCCATGGGCGGCGGGCCGATGGCGGGCGGTCCCATGGCCGGCGACGTGCCCGCGCCGCCCCGGCCGAGCGGGGCCGGCGCACTCAAGTGGTCGCTGCCCAGGGGGTGGACCGAGACCGGCGGCAGCGGCATGCGCTACGCCACGCTGAAGCCTCCGGTCGAGGGGCGCATCGACGTGTCGGTGGTTGTACTCCCCGGGATGGCGGGCGGGGAGCTGGCCAACGTCAACCGGTGGCGGGGCCAGATCGGCCTGCCGGCCCTCGACGAGGCGGGCCTGGCCTCGGCGCGCAAGGAGGTGGCCACCCGGGCGGGCAAGGTGTCGCTCTACGACTTCGAGAGCGGCGGCCAGTCGCGGACCCGGATGATCGCCGGGTTGCTCGAGACCGCCGACGGGAATACATGGTTCCTCAAGATGGTTGGCGATGCCGGCGTGGTGGCGGCGTCGCGGTCCAACTTCCTTCGCCTCCTGGAGACGCTCCACCTTGATTGACCGCTGGCTTTCCCGCGCCTGGGACGCGATCACCTCCCTGAAGCTCACCATCGTCCTCCTGGCCCTGCTGATGGTGCTGGTGGTGGGCTGCACCCTGGCGCAGGTCGAGATGGGAACCTTCGGGGCCGTCAAGGCCTTCATGCGGAGCTTCTTCGTCTGGTGGGCCGTCCCCGGGACCGGCTGGGAGATCGCCATCCTGCCGGGCGGCGCGCTGGTGGGGCTGGTGCTGGCCGTGAACCTGCTGGCGGCCCAGGGCCGGCGGCTGGAGCTGAGCTGGAAGAAGTCCGGGCTGTGGATCGCCCACGCCGGCCTGATCCTCCTCATCGCCGGCGAGTTCGTGAGCGCGGTCTTCCAGATCGACACCCGCATGGCCATCGAGGAGGGGCAGACGGTGAACTACGTCGAGAGCCCCCGCGAGATGGAGCTGGTGGTGAAGGACGTCACCGATCCCCGCTACGACGACGTCTACGGCGTCTCCGAGTCGCTCCTCTCCCGCGGCGGGACCATCCCGGTGCCCGGGACGCCCCTGTCGCTCCGGGTGAAGGCGTACCTCCAGAACGCCGACCTGAGGATGCGCGGCCCCCAGGACCCCCCGGGACCGGCCACCATGGGGGTGGGGACGGGCGTGCTCCTGGCGCCGCTGCCGCCCGTGACCTCGGACGACGACATCAACCGCTCGGCCGCCCTGGTGGAGCCGGTGGCCGGCGGCCAGAGCTACGGGACCTGGCTGGTCTCCAACGCCCTGGGGGCGCCCCAGTCCTTCATCCACGAGGGCCGGACCTACGTGCTCTCCATGCGCTCGCGGCGCATCTACCTGCCCTACTCGCTCACCCTGAAGAAGTTCTCCCACGACGTCTACGCCGGGACCGACATCCCCAAGAACTTCTCCAGCCTGGTGCACCTCTCCAACCGCTCGACCGGCGAGGAGCGGGACGTGCTCATCTACATGAACCAGCCGCTGCGCTACGACGGCAAGACCTTCTACCAGGCGAGCTTCGGCAAGGGCGACACGCTCTCGATCCTGCAGGTGGTCCAGAACCCCGGCTGGCTCCTGCCCTACGTGGCCTGCGCCCTGGTGACCCTGGGGCTGGTCGTGCACTTCGCCATCACCATGCGCCGCGGCCCGCGCCGCGGAGCCGTGCTGGAGGCCTGAATGAAGATCGCCCGCATCGCCCCCTGGGCAGCCTTCGGGCTGGCGCTCGCCGCCAGCCTCCTCGCCGTCGTGCCGCCGCGCCCCGCGCCCTTCGACCTCGACGCCTTCGGGCGGCTGCCGGTGCTGGAGGGCGGCCGGGTGAAGCCGGTGGACTCGGTGGCCCGGAACTCGCTCCTCATGATCCGCGGCACGCAGAGCTTCGCGTACGGCGGCCGCAACCTCACCGCCGACGCCTGGCTGCTCGACGTGATGTTCCGGCCCGAGGTCGCCGACCAGCAGCCCATCTTCGTCATCGACGACCCCGACGTGCTGGCCCTGGCCGGCCTCAAGCAGAGCTCCGAGCGGCGCTTCTCCTTCGCCCGGCTGGCGCCCTACGTGGCCGAGATCGAGCGCCAGGCCCACGCCGCCCAGCCCGTCGACAGCCGGTCGCGCACCCGCTTCCAGAGCGCGGTGCTGACGCTCTTCGACCGCCTCTACCTCTACTTCCGCCTCCGGAACACGGCGCAGCCCGACGGCAGCCGGCTGGCCGCCGAGATCCAGGCGCGCTCCGCCCCGGGCGCCGCCGAGCGCCAGCGGGCGCTGGCCCAGCTGGCCTACTTCCGCCCCGTGCCGCCGCTCGCCGGCCAGCCGGCCGACGCCTGGAAGAACGTCGGCGAGGCGCTGCGCGCCGCCAGCCCGGACCCCTACCTCCAGGGCCTGGCGCGCCTGGGCCAGTCCTACGCCGCCGCCGACGCCGCCGGCTTCAACCGGACCGCGGCCGAGCTCGGCGCCATGGTCCGCGACCGGCTCCCCGCCGCCGTCACCCAGGCGGGCCACGAGGTGCTCTTCAACCGGTCGCAGCCCTTCTACCTGGGGATGGTGCTCTACGTCCTCGCCCTGCTGGTCCTGTTCGCCTCCTGGCTGTGGTGGCCCGACGTCCTCCGCTCGACCGCCTTCGGGCTCCTGGCGGCGGGCGCCGTGGTCCACACGGCGGGCCTGGTCTCCCGCATCGTGCTCCAGGGCCGGCCCCCGGTGACGAACCTCTACTCCTCGGCGGTCTTCGTGGGCTGGGTGGCGGTGATCCTGGGGGTGGTGCTGGAGCGCATCTACCGCCGGGGCTTCGCCACGGGGGTGGCAGCGGCCTCCGGCTTCGCCACCCTGATCGTGGCCCACCACCTGGCCAGCGACGGCGACACCATGGAGATGATGCGGGCGGTGCTCGACTCCAACTTCTGGCTGGCGACGCACGTGACCACCATCACCATCGGCTACGGGGCCACCTTCCTGGCCGGGGCCATCGCCATCGTCTGGACCCTGCGCAACCAGCTGGCGCGGACCATGGACCCCGGGACCACCAAGGCCCTGGGCTCCATGACCTACGGCGTGATCTGCTTCGCCCTGCTCTTCAGCTTCGTGGGGACGGTGCTGGGCGGCATCTGGGCCGACCAGTCCTGGGGCCGGTTCTGGGGCTGGGACCCCAAGGAGAACGGCGCCCTGCTGATCGTGCTCTGGAACGCCATCATCCTGCACGCCCGCTGGGGCGGCTACGCCCGCGAGCGCGGCATCATGGCGATGGCCATCTTCGGCAACGTCATCACCAGCCTCTCCTGGTTCGGCGTCAACATGCTCGGCGTGGGGCTCCACTCCTACGGGTTCATGGACAAGGCCTTCTACGCCCTCTCCGCCTTCGTGGCCTCGCAGCTCCTGCTGGTGGCGCTCGCCCTCCTGCCGCGGCGCTTCTGGGCGGGCCGCGCGGCGCGGGAGGCCGGCGCCGGCCCGGGCGACGCCGCCCGGGCGGCCGCCTCGAAGTGACGGGGCGGACAGCTCCGCTGGCTTGACGGGGAGGCCCCGTTCGGGTTCGGATCCCCCCTCCGACCCGCCAGACGAGGGCCCATGGAACAGACGAAGTACGTGCTCCCCGAGAGCCAGATCCCGACGCACTGGTACAACATCGCCGCCGACCTCCCGGCGCCGCCCTCCCCGGTGCTGCACCCCGGCACCAAGAAGCCGGTGACGCCGGAGGACATGCTGCCCCTCTTCCCGCCCGGCCTCCTCGAGCAGGAGATGTCGGCCGAGCGCTGGATCAAGATCCCCGACGAGATCCGCGAGATCTACCGGCTCTGGCGCCCCTCGCCGCTCTACCGCGCCCGCCGCCTGGAGCAGGCGCTCGGCACGCCGGCCCACATCTACTACAAGTACGAGGGGGTCTCGCCGGCCGGCTCGCACAAGCCCAACACCGCCGTGCCGCAGGCCTTCTACAACAAGGCCGCGGGCACGAGGCGCATCGCCACCGAGACCGGGGCCGGGCAGTGGGGCAGCTCCATGGCGCTCGCCTGCCAGATGTTCGGTCTCGAGTGCACCGTCTACATGGTGAGGGTGTCCTTCGAGCAGAAGCCCTACCGCAAGTCGATGATGCAGCTGTGGGGCGCGAAGGTGCTGGCCTCGCCCTCGGCGGAGACCAACGCCGGCCGGGGCATCCTGGCGAAGGACCCCCGCAGCCAGGGCTCGCTGGGGATCGCCATCTCCGAGGCGGTCGAGGACGCCGCCACCCACGGGGACACCCGCTACGCCTTGGGCAGCGTCCTGAACCACGTCCTCATGCACCAGACGGTGATCGGCCTCGAGGCCCGGGAGCAGCTCAAGCTGGCGGGCGAGTACCCCGACGTGGTCATCGGCTGCCACGGCGGCGGCTCCAACTTCGCCGGCGTGGCCTTCCCCTTCGTCGCCGACAAGGCGGCCGGGAAGAAGATCCGCATCCTGGCCGTCGAGCCCACCAGCTGCCCCACCCTGACCAAGGGCGTCTACGCCTTCGACTACGGCGACACCGCCCAGATGGCCCCCATCGCCAAGATGTACACCCTGGGTCACGACTTCATGCCGCCCGGGATCCACGCCGGCGGGCTGCGCTACCACGGCGCCGCGCCGCTGGTCTCGCTCCTCAGGCACCACGGGGTCATCGAGGCGCGGGCGGTGGGCCAGCTCGCCTGCTTCGAGGCCGCGGTGCAGTTCGCCCGCACCGAGGCCATCATCCCGGCTCCCGAGTCGTCGCACGCCATCCGCGCCGCCGTCGACGAGGCGCTGGAGGCGAAGCGCGAGGGGAAGCCGCGCACCATCCTCTTCAACCTCTCCGGCCACGGGCACGTGGACATGGCGGCCTACGACGACTACTTCGCCGGCAAGCTCGAGGACTTCGAGTACCCGGCCGCCAAGGTGCAGGAGTCGCTCAAGCACCTCCCCCAGGTGGCGCTCTGACGAACGGTCGCCCCCGGGTGAGGGGGCGTTGCGCTTTGGGCGGAGCGGCGCGACGATCCCCGCCGGGAGGTCGCCATGCCCTTCTTCCAGGATCCGCCCCGGCTCGGGAACGAGTACCAGGACGACCCGCTCCTGCGGGAGATGCTCCAGATCCGGCTCCCGCCGGAGGTGCTCTCCGCCGTCGAGCCGGAGCTCGCCGAGCTGGGCGCGCTCTCCGGCGGGCGCCTGCTCGCGCTGCAGCTGGAGGACCGCCTCTCCGAGCCCAGGCTGACGCAGTGGGATCCCTGGGGCAACCGGGTGGACCGCATCGAGCTCACGCCGCTGTGGCGCGAGGCGGCGGCGCTGGCGGCGCGCCACGGGCTGGTGGCCACGGCCTACGAGCGGCGCTTCGGCGCCTGGTCGCGCTCCGTCCAGTTCGCCCTGCTCCACGTGGTCGAGCCCTCGCTCGACGTCTACTCCTGCCCGCTGGCCATGAGCGACGGCGCCGCACGCACGCTCCTCGACCACGGCAACGCCCCGCTGGTCGAGCGCGCCCTGCCCCGCCTCACCTCGCGCGACCCGGCCCGGGCCTGGACCAGCGGCCAGTGGATGACCGAGCGCATCGGCGGGTCCGACGTGGGGCTCGCCGAGACCGAGGCCCGGCAGACGCCCGAGGGGTGGCGCCTCCACGGCACCAAGTGGTTCAGCTCCGCCGCCACCTCGGAGATGGCGCTGGCGCTGGCGCGCCCGCAGGGCAACGGGCCCGGGGGGAAGGGCCTGGCGCTCTTCTACCTCGAGCTGCGCCTCCCCGACGGCCGCCCCAACGGCGTCGTCGTCCACCGGCTCAAGGAGAAGCTCGGCACGCGGAAGCTCCCCACCGCCGAGATGGGGCTGGAGGGGGCGCTCGCCACCCCGGTGGCGGGGCTCGGGGGAGGCGTCAAGGCCATCGCCCCCATGCTCAACGTGACGCGCCTGTGGAACGCGGTCTGCGCCGCCGCCGGGATGCGCCGGGCGCTGGCGCTGGCCGAGGACTACGCCCGGCGGCGCTCGGCCTTCGGCGCCGCCCTGGCCGACAAGCCGCTCCACCGCGACACGCTGCAGGGCGCCGAGGCCGAGCGCACCGGGGCGCTGCTCCTCGCCTTCCGGGCGGCGGAGCTCCAGGGGCGCATCGAGGCCGGCGAGGCCACCGAGGCCGAGAAGGCGGCGCACCGCGCGGTGGTCCTGCTGGCCAAGCTCACCACCGGCAAGCAGGCGGTGGCCGTGGCCTCGGAGGCCCTCGAGAGCATCGGCGGGGCGGCCTACGTCGAGGACACCGGGCTCCCCCGCCTGCTGCGCGACGCGCAGGTCCTGCCCATCTGGGAGGGGACCACCAACGTCCTCTCGCTCGAGCTCCTGCGGGCGCTGCGCGTGCCGGGGGCCGCCGAGGCGGTGGCCGCCGAGATCCAGGGGCCCCTGGCCGCCGTGCGCGACCCG
>DATIFE010000061.1:0-31686 GCA_035455425.1 Anaeromyxobacteraceae bacterium
ACCCCATCGCCGACAAGGTGCTCTCGGCCTGCGCCCTGGTGGCGCTGGCGGCGCGGGGCCGGCTGCCGCTGTGGCTCCCGGTGCTCGACCTCTCGCGCGACGCGGCGCAGCTGGCCGGCGCCGTCTACCTCCGGCGCCGCGACCGCTACGTGCCCGTGGCCCCCACCCGCATCGGCAAGTACGCCACCTTCTGGCTGGCGGCCACGGTGATCCTGGCGCTGTCGGAGGACTTCGGCGCATCGAGCGCGACGCTGGGCCCGTGGATCGCGGCGGCCGGGCTGGTGGCCGCCGAGTGCGTGGCGGTGAGCTGGGTGCAGTACTTCCTCTACTTCGTGCGCAGCGCCCGCGGGCAGTGGCGCGCCGAGGGCGAGGGGCCGAGGCTCGCTCGTTGACACCTCTTCGCGGCGCGGATAGAGATCGCGTCCGCTTCAGGCCCGTAGCTCAGTGGTAGAGCACTACCTTGACACGGTAGGGGTCGGTGGTTCAATCCCACTCGGGCCTACCAGAAAGACGGGGACCTGGCGCGGTGCCGGGTCCCCGTCTTCCTTGCACGGCCGGGCTGGATCGAGAGCCGATCCGAAACGGCGCCACCACAGGCAAGCGAGGTCAGGTGGGTGACCGGGCACGCGGTCAGCGGGCGCGCCGCCTTCGCCGCCCGGCGGCGGGCTCGAGGGCGGCGACGAGCGCGGCCGCCAGGCGGCGCGCCTCGCCGCTGGCGCCCTTGCGGTCGAGCTCGTCCCGGAGGGCGGCGACCTGCGCCAGGACGCGCCGCTGCTTCTCGGGCCAGCCTCGCACGGCCTGGGTCGAGGTTCCGTGGACCGCCTCCACCGCCTCGAGCGCGTCGCGCAGGGCCAGGACGGGGTCTGTGGCCCGGGCCCGTACCGGCCCGGCCGGCGCCTCGGAGGCAGCGAACCGCTCGAGGCGCTTCAGCGCGACCGCGTAGCGGGACGCGAACTCCGTCGTCTCGTCGCCCAAGGCTTCTCCGACGGAAGTGGGTGGAATAGGCTCGGCCGAGCCGAGGGCCGATAGATGCCGGACTGACCCCCGGGAGTCAACGGGCCCTGCCGGCGCGGGGTCGGTCGGCGGCAACGCGGGTGTGCATCTGCCCCGGGTGACGGCCGGGAATGCGCACCCTGTGCGCGGATTCCCGACGCCGGAACATCGACAGCCCCGCCCTGCGGTGGTTTCCTGGCGTAGGCGCCCCGCCGCGCCGGAGACAACCACATGGCCCGCATCGCGTCTCGCTCGCTCTCGATCGCCTTCGCCGCGCTGGCGCTCGCCGCCTGCGGCGGGACGGCCAAGGTCGCCACGCTCCCGGCGACCTGCGCGGCGACCGGCGCCGCCTGCACGCCCGGCGCCATGGACTGCTGCAGCGGCGCCGACGTCTGCGCCGGCGGCTCCTGCAGCCCCGCGGCCGCCTGCGCGGGAACGGGCTCCGCCTGCGGCTCCCCGGCCGACTGCTGCAGCTCCGCGGCGACCTGCACCGGGACGCCGAAGGTCTGCGCGGGCGCCGCCTCGTGCAGCGGCACCGGGTCCGGCTGCGCCACCGACGCCGACTGCTGCAACGGCGCGGACACCTGCACCGCCGGCACCTGCACCGCGCCGGCGACCTGCGCCGGAACGGGCGGCGCCTGCTCCGCGGCCGTGCCCTGCTGCAACGGCGCGGACTCCTGCACCGGCAGCCTCTGCACCGCGCCGGCCACCTGCGCCAACACCGGGGGCTCCTGCTCGGGGACCGTGCCGTGCTGCAATGGCGCCGACTCGTGCGCGGGCGGCTCCTGCGTCGCCCCGGCGGTCTGCGGGGCGACGGGCGGCAGCTGCTCGCCGACGGTCCCGTGCTGCAGCGGCTCGGACACCTGCACCGGCGGCACCTGCGCGGGGGCCGCCAGCTGCGGCGCCGGCGGGGCCACCTGCCTCACCGACGGCGACTGCTGCATCGGCCTGGTGTGCCCGACGTCCGGGACGCCCAGGACCTGCCAGGTCCCCGCCTGCGCCACCAGCGGCCAGGCCTGCTCGCTGCCGTCGGACTGCTGCAGCGGCCTGGGCTGCGCCGGCAACCTGTGCGTGAGCACCTCGCTGTGCGGGGCGGAGGGCGCGGCCTGCGCCGGCATCGCGGATTGCTGCACCAACGCCTGCGCCAACGGCACCTGTACCAAGCCCCCCAGCACCTGCGCCGGCCTGACCGCCTCCTGCGCGGCCAGCTCGGAGTGCTGCTCCGGCCTCTGCGCCCCGACGGGGGTCGGGACCGCCATGGCCTGCGCCTCGCCATCCTCCACCTGCGGCGCGGCGGGGGCCCACTGCACCGCCTCGGCCGACTGCTGCTCGGCCGTGTGCAGCAACGGGAGCTGCACCACCAGCACCTTCTGCAAGGCCGGCGGCGCGGCCTGCGTCTCCTCGGGGGAGTGCTGCTCGCTCTCCTGCGCCGGGGGAACGTGCGGCGACACCGCATGCAAGCAGCTCGACACCGCCTGCACCGCGGGGAGCGAGTGCTGCACCGGCCTCTGCACCTCGGGCAAGTGCGCGGCGCTCCCCGGCGGCAACGGCTGCAAGACCCTGGGCGACTCCTGCACGCTCGCGGGCGACTGCTGCTCGAATGACTGCAAGTCGGGGTCGTGCGCCCCGTCGTACACCTGCCACGCCTACTACGACGTGTGCTTCCGCGACGAGGAGTGCTGCTCGGGCGTCTGCGACACCAGCCTCTCGAGCCCCGGGCGCTGCCAGCAGATGCCCGGCAGCTGCACCCAGGACGGCAATCCCTGCGACAGCCCCACGAACTGCTGCACGCGCCTGTGCGTCGACCTCGGCTCGGGCACCAAGGTCTGCCAGCCGGCGGCCGGCTGCCGGATGACCGGCGACTACTGCGACCGGACGCAGGCCTGCTGCGGGGGGTCGCCCGACGCGCTCCACACGGCGACCAACCCCTACGGCGTCTTCTGCGACACGGCCGGGCGGGATCCCACCCCGCCGCGGAACGACTCCTCGACCAAGGACGACTTCCGCTGCACCAACGGCACCTCCTGCAACCCGCCCGGCAACATCTGCGGCGGCTCGGGTGCGGTGAACGCCTCCCAGAACTGCTGCGACGGGAAGAAGGCGGTCTGCAAGCCGGACTCGAACGGCATCTACCGCTGCTTCGGCGGCTGCCCCAACAACGACTGCTCGACCTGCCCGACCGGCTACGACCCGAGCGACCCGGCCTGCTGCATCCCGGCGGCCCAGCCCGGCCAGGAGACCGGCAGCAACGTCTGCCAGTTCAGCGACCAGTGCTGCGGCGGCGCCCCCTGCGTCCCCGATGCGAGCGGCGTCCTCCACTGCACGGCGGTCTCGACGTGCACGCCCGCGGGCAGCGCCTGCAGCGGCGCGGGGGATCTCTCCTGCTGCGCGCCCAGCAGCTGTCTCTCCGACGGCGCGGGCGGCTTCCGGTGCGGCGTCCCGTCGGGCAGCTGCGCCCCCGTCGACGCGACCTGCGCCGGGGACGCGGACTGCTGCAGCAACCTCTGCCGCGACACCGGCACCGGGCCGAAGTGCGTGGCCTGCGTCCCCAACGGCTCGTCCTGCGCGGCGGGCGGCCAGTGCTGCTCCGGGGCCTGCGACCCCGAGGGATTCCTGTGCGTGGCGCAGTGCCAGCCGAGCGGCGGGGCATGCACCGGGGACGCCGACTGCTGCACCGGCACGGTGTGCAGCATCCTGCCCGGAGCCACCAGCGGGACCTGCGGCGCCCTGGCCTGTGCCGGCTTCGGCCAGGCCTGCAACGACGCGATGCCGTGCTGCGCGGGCACCTGCTACACGGCGCAGCTCACCCTCTGCTCGGGGCTCGTGAGCGGCTGCACCTGCAGCGAGTGAGCGAGCTTGGGGCCCCGCCAGGGGCGGGGCCGTGCCCGGCGCGGTGGACGCGGGTCGGGAAACCGGCGCCAGCTCGCGGGCTTGCCGGGTGCGTACCCGCCGCCGGTCCCCGAGCCGGGTCTGGCCCCGGGCCACCTGCCCCGGCGTCACCGATCCCCGGCAATGGTGCCGGGCGGCGCCTGCCTTGTAGCCTGCTTCTCCATGGGCGCCGCCCCGAAAGCGATCACTCCCGTTCCCGGGGCAGTCAGCCAGATGCCCCGGAGCCTCGACGCCGCCACCGTGGCAGAGCTCGCCCGCGTCCTCGAGGAGCGCCTGCAGAGGCTCGATGCGCACCAGAACGGCTGCCCGGTCTGCAGGGACCGCGAGGCGGTGGGCTTCCTCGCGCGGATGCGCGACTGGCTCCGCCGCGGGGCGGGTGCGCCGGCCCGTCCGGGCGAAGCGGGCCGGTCGGCCGGGCCGCCGGCCGCGACCGGCAGCTGATCCCGCCCCGGGGGCGCGCCGTGCTAGCCTCGTCGCGGGGCCGGGCAGGGTGGCCCGGCGGCGAGCGCGATGCCGATCGACTTCACCGACACCGGCTACGGAGCCGTCTTCCGCTGCCACGGCGCGGTGACGGGTGAGGAGATCCTGGAGCGCAACCGGCAGCTCCTCTCCACCGAGGGACCGGAGCGGTGGCTCTACGGGGTCATCGACTACGCCGAGGCGGCGTCCGTGGAGAACACCCCGCCGCAGCTCAGGGCCATGGCCCTCCAGTACCGGGACCTGGCCGCGCGCGGGAAGCGCGGCGTGGTGGTGGCCGTGGTCGCCAGCCCGGAACTGGAGGAGGGCCTCGCCGCCATGTGGCGCGCCTTCGCCGAGGAGACCGGGTGGAGGACCCGCGTCATCCGCACCCGGGAGGAGGCCGTGCCCTGGGTGCAGGAGGAGGTGCGCAAGGCCTTCGGCGTCGACGTGGCGGTCCCGCTGGAGTAGCGGCCGCGTTCCTTGCGCCCCGGCGGGAGCGTGCGCTACAAACCGGGCCCGCTTCCGGAGGCGGCCGATGCCCGAGATCGTGAAGGTGACCCTGCCCGACGGTTCCGCCAAGGACGTCGCCCGGGGCACCACCATCCTCGACTTCGTGAGGACCTCGATCGGCGCCGGCCTGGCCAAGGCGGCCTACTTCGCCAAGCTCGACGGCCAGCCGGTGGACCTCTCCCGCGCCCTCGACCGCGACGCCCGGCTCGAGGTGGTGACCACCCGGAGCCCGGAGGCGCTGGAGGTGGCGCGCCACGACGCGGCCCACGTGATGGCGAGCGTGGTCCAGAAGCTCTACCCGGGCACGCAGGTCACCATCGGCCCCGCCATCGAGGACGGCTTCTACTACGACTTCGCGCGCGACGCCCCCTTCACCCCCGAGGACCTGGAGCGGATCGAGAAGGCGACCAACGAGGCCATCCAGGCCGACAGCCCGTTCGTCCGCGAGGAGGTCTCGATGGAGGCCGCCCTCGGCCTCTTCGAGAAGCTGGGCGAGCGCTACAAGGTCGAGATCGTGAAGGACATCGCCGCCAAGGGGGCCCGGACGCTCACCCTCTACCGGCACGGCGACTGGGTCGACTTCTGCCTGGGGCCCCACGGGCCGTCCACCCGCCGCATCGGCGTGGTGAAGCTCCTCTCGGTGGCCGGGGCCTACTGGCGCGGCGACAGCAAGAACGCCATGCTCCAGCGCATCTACGGGACCGCCTTCTTCGACCGCAAGGACCTCGACGCCTGGCTCGTGCGCCAGGAGGAGCTCAAGAAGCGCGACCACCGCAAGCTGGGCGCGGCGCTCGGCCTCTTCGCCTTCCACGAGGTGGCGCCGGGGAGCGCCTTCTGGCTCCCGCACGGGACCACGCTCTACAACACGCTGGCCGAGGCCATGCGGCGCCTGGTCTCGCGGAACGGGTACCTGGAGGTGAAGACGCCGCTCCTGTTCAACAAGCGGCTCTGGGAGCAGAGCGGGCACTGGGGCGTCTACCGCGAGAACATGTTCCTGGTCCTGGACAAGGAGTCGGACCCGGCGCTGCCCCTCGACGAGCGGCTCTCCATGAGCCTCAAGCCCATGAACTGCCCGTCGCACTACCTCATCTACGGGATGGCGCGGCGCAGCTACCGCGAGCTGCCCATCCGCTACTTCACGGTGGACGTGCTCCACCGCAACGAGCTCTCCGGGGCCCTGGGCGGCCTCACCCGCGTGCGGCAGTTCGCCCAGGACGACTCCCACGTCTTCGTCATGGAGTCGCAGATCCCCGACGAGGTGGAGCGCATCACCTCCCTGATGAAGACGGTCTACGGGGCCTTCGGCCTCGAGTTCTCGCTGCGCTTCTCGACCCGGCCGCCGAACCCCGCCGAGCGCGTGGGCGACGACGCGCTCTGGGACAAGGCGGAGGCCGCGCTGCGGGCGGCCCTGGACCGGCTCGGCCTGCCCTGGGAGCTCAACGCCGGCGACGGCGCCTTCTACGGGCCCAAGATCGACTTCGTGGTCACCGACTCGCTGGGGCGCAGGTGGCAGACCTGCACCATCCAGCTCGACTACGCCGCGCCCGAGCGCTTCGACCTCACCTACGTCGGCGACGACAACCAGGAGCACCGGCCGGTGGTGATCCACCGGGCCGTCTACGGATCCTTCGAGCGCTTCATCGCCATCCTGGTGGAGCACTACGCCGGCGCCTTCCCGGCCTGGCTCTCGCCGGTGCAGGCGCGGGTGGTGACGGTCTCCGAGCGCTTCGCCGCCTGGGGCCGCGAGGTGGCGGCGCGGCTCCAGGGGCAGGGCTGGCGGGTGGAGCTCGACGACTCCTCGGACAAGCTGGGCGCCAAGATCCGCAACGCCGAGCTCCTCAAGATCCCCTTCGCGCTGGTGGTGGGGGAGAAGGAGACCCAGGCCCGGGGCGTCTCCCCGCGGCGCCACGGCGGCGAGGACCTCAAGGCGATGCCGCTCGAGGCCTTCGAGGAGCTCCTCCGCCGCGAGGCGACGCCGCCGTACTAGGCCCGGTCGCCGCGGCCGTGCCCTTGACGGCGCCGCACGCCCCGGGTAGGTTCACAGGCTCAGTGTCTTTCGTACGCAGCCATCGTCGACTTCTTCGCCTGGCGGGAGAGTCCCGGCCGGGCTAGCTGCGCCGAGACCTCTTCCGCCGAACCCGGCCGGAGAGGTCCCTCCCGACAGAGACGACCCCTTCGGCCCCGAACTGGAGCCCGAGGAACCGTCATGCCGAAAGAGAGCGTAGCTGCCATGGACCGCGTCGTCATCTTCGACACCACCCTGCGGGATGGGGAGCAGAGCCCGGGCTGCAGCATGAACCTGGGCCAGAAGCTCCGCGTGGCCAAGGCGCTCCAGTCGCTCGGCGTAGACGTCATCGAGGCGGGCTTCGCCGCGGCCTCCCCCGGCGACCTGGAGGCCATCCGGGCGGTGAGCCGCGAGGTGCCGGGGCCGGTCATCTGCAGCCTCTCGCGCTGCAACAAGGGCGACATCGAGGCGTCCTTCGAGGCGCTTCGCGATGCGCCGCGCCGCCGCTGCCACGTCTTCCTGGCGACCAGCCCCATCCACCGCGACTTCAAGCTCAAGATGGCCAAGGGCGAGATCGCGAAGCGCGCCGTCGAGGGCGTGAAGATGGCCCGCGAGAAGTTCGACGACGTCGAGTTCTCGACCGAGGACGCCGCCCGGACCGAGCTCGAGTTCCTGGCCGAGGTGGTGGAGAAGGCCATCGAGGCGGGCGCCACCACCCTCAACATCCCCGACACCGTGGGCTACGCCCTGCCCCAGACCTACGCCGACACGCTCGGGTATCTCAGGAAGCACGTCCGCGGCATCGACCGGGTGGTGATGAGCGTCCACTGCCACAACGACCTGGGCCTGGCGGTGGCCAACTCGCTCGCCGGCGTGATGGTGGGCGCCCGCCAGGTGGAGTGCACCATCAACGGCATCGGCGAGCGGGCCGGCAACGCGTCGCTGGAGGAGATCGCCATGGCGCTCAAGACGCGCCAGGACGTCTTCCGGGTGACGCACGGGATCAAGACCGAGAAGCTCTTCCCCACCAGCCGGCTGGTGTCGCAGGTCACCGGCAGCTACGTGCAGCGCAACAAGGCCATCGTGGGCCAGAACGCCTTCGCCCACGAGGCCGGCATCCACCAGCACGGCATGCTGACCCACCGCGAGACCTACGAGATCATGCGGCCGGAGGAGGTGGGCTTCAGCCGCTCGCAGCTCGTCCTGGGGAAGCATTCCGGGCGGCACGCGCTCAAGGAGCGGCTCACCTCGCTGGGCTACAAGCTCGACGACGCCCAGCTCGACAGGGTGTTCGCCGACTTCAAGGTCCTGGCCGACAAGAAGAAGGAGATCTACGACGCCGATCTGGAGGCGCTGGTGATCCACGGGCAGCTCCTCAAGGGGCAGCAGATGTGGGATCTCTCGGCGCTCTCCACCACGTCGGGCACCGGCACGCTTCCGGCGGCCTCCATCGCCCTGGTGAAGTCGGACGGCGAGCGCTTCCAGGCGGCCAGCGCCGGCGACGGGCCGGTGGACGCGGTCTTCAAGGCCATCGAGAGCATCACCGGAGTGACGGTGAAGCTGCGGGACTACCGCATCGCCGCGGTCACCACCGGGGAGGACGCCCAGGGCGAGGTCTCGCTGGAGGTCGAGCACGACACCGGCGTCTACCGCGGCCGGGCGCTCTCCACCGACATCATCGAGGGAAGCGCCCGCGCCTTCCTGGACGTGGTGAACCGGATCGCGCTGAGGCGGGGCAACGGCCAGGGCAAGAGCGCCCAGGCCATGGAAGAAGGCACGCCGTAGCCGTGGGCCCGCGCACCCTCTTCGACAAGGTCTGGGAGGCGCACCGGGTTCGGGAGGAGACCGCCGACTCCCCGGCGGTGCTCTACGTCGACCTGCACCTGGTGCACGAGGTGACGAGCCCGCAGGCCTTCGCCGTGCTGCGGGAGCGCGGTCTCCGGGTCCGCCGCCCGGAGCGGACGCTGGCCACCATGGACCACTCGACGCCGACCCTGCCGCGCCGCCCCGACGGCCGCTGGCCCTTCGCCGACGCCCAGGCCGAGGCCCAGGTCGGGGAGCTGGAGCGGAACTGCGCCGCGTCGGGGATCGAGGTCCTGGCCCTCGGCTCCGGCCGGCAGGGCATCGTCCACGTCATCGGGCCGGAGCTCGGGGCCACGCAGCCGGGGATGACCGTGGTCTGCGGCGACAGCCACACCGCCACCCACGGCGCCTTCGGCGCGCTGGCCTTCGGCATCGGCACCTCCGAGGTGGGCCACGTGCTCGCCACCCAGTGCCTCCTGCAGCGCAAGGCGAGGACGCTCGCCGTCCAGGTGGACGGCCGCCTCCGGCCCGGCGTCTCGGCCAAGGACCTGGTGCTGGCCGTCATCGCCCGGATCGGCGTCGGCGGCGGCACCGGGCACGTCGTCGAGTACCGGGGCTCCGCCATCCGCGCCCTCTCGATGGAGGAGCGGATGACCGTCTCCAACATGTCCATCGAGGCGGGAGCCCGCGCCGGGATGATCGCCCCCGACGACACCACCTTCCAGTACCTCTCCGGGCGGGAGCGGGCGCCGAAGGGCGCGGACTGGGAAGCGGCGGTGGCCGCGTGGCGCCGCCTGCCCACCGACGAGGGCGCGCGCTTCGACCGGGAGGTCTCGCTCGACGGCTCCGCGCTCGAGCCCATGATCACCTTCGGCACCAACCCGGCCCAGGCCATCCCGGTGACCGGGATCGTCCCCGACCCGGCGCAGGCGCCCGATCCGTCGGCGCGCGCCTCGCTCGAGGGGGCGCTGCGCTACATGGGGCTGGCGCCGGGCAAGCCCATCCTGGGCCAGCGGATCGACGTGGTCTTCATCGGGTCGTGCACCAACAGCCGCATCGAGGACCTGCGCGCCGCGGCCGGGGTGATGAGGGGGCGGAAGGTGGCGGTGCGCGCGCTGGTGGTCCCGGGCTCGCAGGCGGTGAAGCGCCAGGCGGAGGCCGAGGGTCTCGACCGGGTCTTCCGCGACGCCGGGGCCGAGTGGCGCGAGCCGGGATGCTCGATGTGCATCGCCATGAACGGCGACGGCATCCGGGCCGGCGAGTACTGCGTCTCCACCTCCAACCGCAACTTCGAGGGGCGGCAGGGCGCCGGCGGCCGGACCCTGCTGGCGAGCCCCCTCACCGCGGCCGCGGCCGCGGTGGCGGGCCGGGTCGCCGATCCGCGCCGCCTGGGGACCTGACCATGGATCCCATCCGCACCGTGGCGGGCCGCACCGCCGTCCTCCCCCGGGCCAACGTCGACACCGACCAGATCATCCCGGCCCGCTTCCTCAAGACCACCGTCCGGAGCGGCCTGGGGAGGTCGCTCTTCGCCGACTGGCGCTACGACGCCGCCGGCGCCCCGCGGCCCGAGTTCGCGCTCAACCGCCCCGAGGCGGCCGGCTGCACGGTGCTCGTGGCCGGGGACAACTTCGGCTGCGGCTCGTCGCGCGAGCACGCCCCCTGGGCGCTCCTCGACTTCGGCATCCGGGCGGTGGTCTCGACCTCCATCGCCGACATCTTCCGGAGCAACGCGCTCAAGAACGGGCTGCTCCCGGTGGTGGTGGACCCGGAGACCCACCGCAGGCTCCTGGCCGCGCCGGGCCAGGAGGTCCGCATCGACCTCGAGTCGCGCACCCTGACGCTGGCCGACGGATCCTCCGCCGCCTTCCCCATCGATGGCTTCTCCCGCACCTGCCTGCTGAACGGCGTCGACGAGCTCGGCTTCCTGCTCTCGCAGGAGGAGGCCATCGCCGCCTTCGAGAGGTCGCGGTGAAGGCGCTGGTCGCGGTCCTGCCCGGCGACGGCATCGGCCCGGAGGTGGCGCGGGAGGGGACCCGGGTCCTCGGCGCCGTGGCAATGCTCTTCGGCCACCAGATCGAGCTCGCCGAGGCCCTGGTGGGCGGCGCGGCCATCGACGCCACCGGGGGCCCGCTCCCGGCCGAGACGCTGGCGCTCTGCCGCCGCGCCGACGCCATCCTCTTCGGCGCCATCGGCGGCCCGAGGTGGGGGCCCTCGGCCAAGGTCCGCCCCGAGCAGGGGCTCCTGGCGCTGCGCAAGGAGCTGGGCCTGTTCGCCAACCTCCGCCCGGTGACCGTGAACCCGAGGCTGGCCGCCTCCTCCCCCCTCCGGCCCGAGATCGTGAAGGGCGTGGACCTGGTGGTGGTGCGGGAGCTCACCGGCGGCATCTACTTCGGCGAGAAGCGGCGGGACGCGGCGGGGGCCTCGGACGTCTGCAGCTACACCGTCGGCGAGGTGGAGCGGGTGGTCCGGGTGGCGGGCCGCCTGGCCCGCGGGCGCCGGCGCCGCATCACCAGCGTCGACAAGGCCAACGTCCTCGAGACCTCCCGGCTCTGGCGCGAGGTGGCGGAGCGGGTGGTCCGGGACGAGTTCCCCGACTGCCAGCTCGAGCACCAGCTCGTCGACTCCTGCGCCATGCAGCTGGTGCGGCGCCCGGCGGACTTCGACGTGCTGGTCACGGAGAACATGTTCGGCGACATCCTCACCGACGAGGCCTCGGTCCTGGCCGGCTCCATCGGGCTGCTGCCCTCGGCGTCGCTGGGGGAGGGGACGCGCGGGCTCTACGAGCCCATCCACGGCTCGGCGCCGGACATCGCCGGCCGGGGCGTCGCCGACCCGTACGGCACCATCCTCTCCTGCGCCATGCTGCTGCGCCACTCCCTCGGGCTGGAGGCCGAGGCGCGCGCCGTGGAGCGCGCCGTGGAGCAGGCCATCGCGGAGGGCGCGCTCACGCCCGACCTGACCGCCGACCGGCCCGTCGGGACCTCCGGGGCGGGCGAGGCGGTGCTCCGCGCCCTGGCCGCCGGGAAGGGCGGGGGCGGGCCCGGCTGATGGGGAAGCAGTCTCTCGAACCGACGCACGACGGGAAGGAATCATGGCGAAAGAGAAGATGACCGCAGCGCAGGCGGTGGTCCGGGCGCTGGAGCTCGAGGGTGTCGACTACATCTTCGGGATCCCCGGCGGGACCATCCTGCCCATCTACGACGCGATGTTCTCCTCCAAGCAGCTCAAGCACGTGCTGGTGCGCCACGAGCAGGTGGGCGCGCACGCCGCCGAGGGGTACGCGCACGCCACCGGCAAGGTGGGCGTGTGCTTCGGCACCTCGGGCCCGGGGGCGACGAACCTGGTCACCGGCATCGCCGACGCCTACATGGACTCGGTGCCGCTGGTGGCCATCACCGCCAACGTCTCCACCTTCCTCATCGGCACCGACGGGTTCCAGGAGGCGGACATCACCGGCATCACCATGCCCATCACCAAGCACAACTGGCTGGTGACGGACCCGAACGACGTGCCCCGGGTGCTCAAGGAGGCCTTCCACCTCGCCCGGACGGGCCGGCCCGGGCCGGTGCTGGTGGACATCCCCAAGGACGTCCTCAACATGACCATCGACTTCGAGTACCCCGAGTCGGTCAACATCCCGGGCTACCTGAAGCCGCTGCGCGAGCCGCCGCGGCTGGCCGACGCGGCGCTGCTGATGCGATCCTCGTCGCGCCCGGTGATCTACCTGGGCGGCGGGGTCCGCACCGGCAACGCCTTCCCCGAGGTCTTCGAGTTCTGCGAGGTGCTGGGCGCCCCGGTGGTGACCACGGTGCACGGCAAGGGCGCCTTCCCCGAGACCCACGACCATTGCCTCGGGATGTTCGGCATGCACGGCGCGCGCTACGCCAACTACGCGGTGCAGAACTCGGACCTGATCGTGGCGCTGGGCGCCCGCTTCGACGACCGGGTCACGGGGAAGCTCTCCACCTTCGCCCCCGAGGCCAAGGTGGTGCACCTGGACATCGACCCGGCGGAGATCTCGAAGCTGGTGACCGCCACGGTGCCGCTGGTGGGCGACCTCAAGCCCCTGCTGCCGCAGCTCACCGCCGAGGTGCGCAAGGTGTTCCAGGAGAAGGGGCGGCCCGACCTCGCCCCCTGGTGGAAGAAGGTCGACGACTGGCGGGCGCGGCACCCGCTGCGCTTCAAGCAGGAGGGGGAGAAGTACATCCTGCCCCAGACCGCGGTGGACCGCATCTGGCGCAAGTGCGAGGGGCGCGCCATCGTCACCACCGGGGTGGGCGAGCACCAGATGTGGGCCGCCCAGTTCTGGAAGGTGTCGGCGCCGCGGCAGTTCATCACCTCGGGAGGCCTGGGAACCATGGGCTTCTGCCTCCCGGCGGCCATCGGCATCCAGCTGGCCCGCCCCGACGCGCTGGTGGTGGGCATCGACGGCGACGGCAGCTTCCAGATGACCCTGCAGGACCTGGCCACCGCCGTGGACATGAAGCTGCCCATCAAGATCTTCATCCTCAACAACCTGTTCCTGGGGATGGTGCGGCAGTGGCAGGAGCTCTTCTACGACGGCCGCTTCAGCGAGACGCCGCTCAGCGACCTGCCGGACCTCGTCAAGCTGGCTGAGGCCTACCGCTGCCTGGGCCTGCGGGCCCGCACCGTCGAGGAGCTCGACGGCGTCATCGACCAGGCCCTGGCGCACAAGGACGGCCCCTGCATCGTGGACATCCGGGTGAAGAGGCAGGAGAAGGTCTTCCCCATGGTGCCGGCGGGCGCTCCGCTGAACGACATGATCGGGGGAGAGTGACATGGAACGGACCGAGCAGAGCCCCAACGGGAACACCCACACCCTGTCGCTCCTGGTGGCCAACCGCGCCGGCGTGCTGCAGCGCATCGCCGGGCTCTTCGCCCGGCGCGGCTACAACATCGAGAGCCTGGCGGTGGGCCCGACCGAGCATCCCGAGTACTCCCGCATGACCATCGTGGTGCGCCTCGAGGCCAAGCCGGTGGAGCAGGTGATCCGGCAGGTGCAGAAGCTGATCCCGGTCATCGAGGTCAAGGAGCTCAAGCCGGCGGACTTCGTCGAGCGCGAGCTGGTGCTGGTGAAGATCAAGACCCCGGAGCAGAACCACGCCGAGCTGCGCGCCATCGCCGACACCTACGAGGCGCAGATCGTGGACGTCTCCCCCGACGCGCTCATGATCGAGGCCTCCGGCACCGGGGCCAAGCTCGACGCCCTGGAGGAGCGGCTCGGCAAGTACGGTATCCAGGAGCTGTGCCGCAGCGGCCGCATCGCCCTGGAGCGCGGCTTCAAGACGCTCGCTCCCCCTTCCATCAAGTAGAGGAACCAGACGCCATGGCCACGATCTATTACGACAAGGACGCGAAGCTCGAGGTCATCAAGAAGCGGAAGGTGGCCGTCATCGGCTACGGCAGCCAGGGACACGCCCACGCGCTCAACCTGCGCGACTCCGGGGTGGACGTCCGGGTCGGGCTCCACGCCGGCTCGAGGTCGCGCGCCAAGGCCGAGGGGGCCGGGCTGCGGGTGGTGGACGTGGGCGAGGCCTCGAAGGAGGCCGACCTGGTGATGATCCTCATGCCCGACCAGACGCAGCGCAAGGTGTACACCGAGGAGATCGCGCCCCACATGACGGCGGGGAAGGCGCTCTTCTTCGCCCACGGCTTCAACGTCCACTTCGGCCAGATCAGGGCCCCCGCCGACGTGGACGTGGTGCTGGTGGCCCCCAAGGGCCCCGGCCACCTGGTCCGCCGGCAGTACCAGGACGGGCGCGGCATCCCGTGCCTCATCGCCGTCCACCAGGACCCGACCGGCAAGGCGCACCCGCTCGGCCTCTCCTACGCCCGGGCCATCGGCGGGACCCGCGCCGGCGTGCTGGAGACCACCTTCAAGGAGGAGACCGAGACCGACCTCTTCGGCGAGCAGTCGGTGCTCTGCGGCGGCGCCTCGGCGCTGGTGAAGGCCGGCTTCGAGGTGCTGGTGGAGGCAGGCTACCAGCCCGAGAGCGCCTACTTCGAGTGCCTCCACGAGCTCAAGCTCATCGTGGACCTGATGTACGAGGGCGGGCTCGCCTGGATGCGCCACTCCATCTCCGACACCGCCGAGTACGGCGACTACACGCGCGGGCCGCGCATCGTCAACGAGGAGACCAAGAACGAGATGCGCCGGATCCTCAAGGAGATCCAGACCGGCCAGTTCGCCAAGGAGTTCATCCTGGAGAACCAGGTGGGTCGGCCGGTCTTCGACAAGCTGCGGGAGCGCGAGGCGCAGCACCCCATCGAGGAGGTGGGGAAGAGGCTGCGGGACATGATGAGCTGGATCCGGGAGGCCAAGAAGGACTCGTCCGATCCAAACGCCCGTTGACGGTCTGCGTTGACAAAGGCGCGAAAATCCTTATCATCCGGCGACTTTTGACGGAGGAACCCCATCAACAACCCGCGTGACACCCGGACGAACCGCGACGCGCGCACCAACCGCCGCATCAAGGCGCGGGAGGTGCGGCTGGTGGGGTCGAACGGCGATCAGCTCGGCGTGCTTCCGATCGAGCAGGCGCTGGCGAAGGCCATGGACGAGGGTCTCGACCTGGTCGAGGTCAACCCCATGACCAAGCCGCCGGTCTGCAAGATCATGGACTACGGCAAGTTCAAGTACGACGAGAAGAAGAAGCAGAGCGAGGCCAAGAAGAAGCAGGTGGTGGTGCAGCTCAAGGAGGTGAAGCTGCGCCCGCGGACCGAGGAGCACGACTACCAGGTCAAGATCGGCAAGATCCGCGAGTTCCTCCACGAGGCCAACAAGGCCCGGGTGACGGTGATGTTCCGGGGCCGGGAGATCACGCACCGAGAGCTGGGGCAGAACGTCCTGCAGCGGGTGATCGACGACACCCGCGAGGTGGCGGTCATCGAGTCGACGCCGCGGATGGAAGGCCGGCAGATGTTCATGATCCTGGCGCCCAACCCCAAGATGCTGCAGCGGCAGCGCGACCAGGCGAAGGCCAAGGCGGACCTGGCCGCCCGCCAGGCGGTGCAGGCCGCAGGCGCACCGCACCCCGCCGCGGAGATCGCGGCCCCGGCGCCGGCCCCCGGCGGCGAGCGCCCGCCCGGCGGCCAGACGCCGCCCTCGCCCTGACGCAGGCCATTCACGGAGAGAGAGATGCCCAAGCTGAAGACCCGGTCCGGCGCCAAGAAGCGCTTCCAGGTGAAGAAGAGCGGCGCGGTGAAGTTCCGCCGCGCCGGCGTGCGCCACCTGGCCACGTTCGGCAAGACCAAGAAGCAGAAGGTGAACCTGCGCGGCACCGGCCACCTGGGGTCGGAGGACGCGAAGAAGATCGTGGAGTGCTTCCCGTACGCCCGGTAGGGCGACGGCTCCGCCACCAACGCCCCAGCGGGGTCCCGAAGCGCGGCCGCGAGGCCGCCTCCCGCCGGCACGAGAGGTGATGTCCGATGCGCGTCAAGAAGGGTTTCAAGGCTCGCCGCCGCCGCAACCGCGTGCTGAAGCTCGCCAAGGGCTTCCGCGGCCGGCGCAAGAACTGCTACAAGCGCGCCAACCAGGCGGTGGAGCGGGCGCTCAACTACTCCACGCGCGACCGCCGCCGCCGGCGCCGCGACTTCCGCTCCCTGTGGATCGCGCGCATCAACGCCGCCGCCCGGGCCAACGGGATCAGCTACTCGCGGCTCGTCGCCGGGCTCCGCAAGGCCGGGGTGGCGCTCGACCGCAAGATCCTGGCCGACCTGGCGCTGTTCCTCCCGGGTGACTTCGCCGCCGTGGTGAAGGCCGCACAGGGGTAGGCCGGCTTCAATGGCCGACCTGCTCCGGCAGCTCGAGGCGCTCGCGAAGTCGGCGCGGAAGTCCATCGGCGCGGCCGCGGACGAGCGCGCCCTGGAGGAGCTCCGGGTCCGCTTCCTGGGGAAGAAGGGCGAGATCTCCGCCGTCCTCCGGGGCATGGGCGCGCTCCCGGCCG
This sequence comes from Anaeromyxobacteraceae bacterium, assembly GCA_035455425.1. Lineage (GTDB taxonomy): Bacteria > Myxococcota > Myxococcia > Myxococcales > Anaeromyxobacteraceae > JACRMN01. Next base: position 16,630 of record DATIFE010000061.1, read on the forward strand.
GGGAGCGCCCGCGCCTGGGAGAGGTGGCCAACCGGGTCCGCGACGAGGTGGAGGGGCTGCTCGCCGCGGCCCGGACCCGGATCGCCGACGCCGAGCTCGAGGCCGAGCTCGCCGGGCCGCCCATCGACGTGACCCTGGCCGGCCGCCGGCTGCTGCCGCGCGGCCACCGGCACCCGCTCACCCGGGCCAGCGAGGAGATCGCGGCCATCTTCGGGCGGCTGGGCTACGAGGTGGCCAGCGGCCCGGAGATCGAGCTCGACTGGTACAACTTCGAGGCCCTCAACATCCCCTTCGACCACCCCGCCCGCGACATGCAGGACACCTTCTATATCGGGGGGGCCATGATGCCGGCCCCCCCGAGCCCCCCGCTCGACCGGATACGCTCGGGGAGCGTCCTGCTCCGCACGCACACCTCGCCGGTCCAGATCCGGGCCATGCAGCGGATCCGCCGGCCGCCGGTGCGGGTCATCTGCCCCGGGCGCGTCTACCGCTCCGATTACGACCAGACCCACTCGCCCATGTTCCACCAGGTGGAGGGGCTGTGCGTCGACGAGGGCATCACCTTCGCCGACCTCAAGGGGACCCTGGCGGCCTTCGCCCGGGCCTACTTCGGCCCCGGCACCCGCACCCGGTTCCGCCCCAGCTACTTCCCCTTCGTCGAGCCGGGCGCCGAGGTGGACGTCTCCTGCTCCATCTGCGGCGGCAGCGGGAAGAAGGCGGAAGGCGCTCGCTGCGGCACGTGCAAGGGCTCCGGGTGGCTCGAGCTGCTGGGGGCCGGGATGGTGCACCCGCGGGTCCTGGAGAACGGCGGCATCGACCCGGGGCGCGCCACCGGCTTCGCCTTCGGCATGGGCGTCGAGCGGGCGGCGATGCTCAAGCACGGCATCGACGACCTGCGCCTCTTCTTCGAGAACGACCTCCGCTTCCTCGAGCAGTTCTAGCCATGCGCATCTCGCTGAAGTGGCTCTCGGAGTACGTGGATCTCTCCGGCCTGGCGGCCGAGGAGGTGGCCCGCCGGCTCACCGGGGTGGGCCTCGAGGTCGAGGCGCTGGAGCGGCCCGGGCAGGGGCTCGAGGGGGTGGTGGCGGCCCGCATCCTCTCCTCCGAGCGCCACCCCGACGCCGAGAAGCTCTCGGTGACCACCGTCGACCGGGGAGACGGCGCGGCGCTGCAGGTGGTGTGCGGGGCGCGCAACTACCAGGTGGGCGACGTGGTCCCGCTGGCCGCCGTGGGGACGGCGCTGCCCGGGGGCCAGCGCATCGAGAAGGCGCGCCTGCGGGGCGTCGAGTCCTCGGGCATGCTCTGCTCGGCGAAGGAGCTCGGCGTCGACGCCGACGCCAGCGGCCTCCTGATCCTGCCCCGGGACGTCCGGCCGGGCACGCCGATGGCGGAGGCCCTGGGGCTCGACGACGTCATCCTCGAGGTGAACGTCACTCCCAACCGGCCCGACGCCCTCTCGCACCTGGGGATGGCCCGCGAGCTGGCCGCCATCCTCGGCCGCCCGGTGCGCCCGCCCGCGCCGCGGCTCGCCGAGTCGGGCGCGCCGGCGTCGAGCCTGGCCCGCGTGCGGATCGAGGCCCCGGAGAAGTGCTCCCGCTACGCCGCCCGGGTGATCGAGGGCGTCCGCATCGGCCCCTCGCCCGGATGGCTGGCGCGCCGGCTCGAGTCCTGCGGCGTGCGCCCCATCTCCAACGTCGTCGACGCCACCAACTACGTCCTGCTGGAGCTGGGCCACCCCCTCCACGCCTTCGACCTCGACAAGGTCGCCGGCGCCGAGATCGTGGTCCGCACCGCGCGGCCCGGGGAGCGGATCGTCACCCTCGACGGGAAGGAGCGGGCGCTGGAGCCGGACGACCTGCTCATCGCCGACCGCGACCGCGGCAGCGCGCTGGCCGGCGTCATGGGCGGCGGCGATTCCGAGATCTCGGCCGGCACCAGCCGGGTGCTGCTGGAGTCCGCCTGGTTCCAGCCCTCCGGCATCCGGCGCACCTCGCGGCGGCAGGGGCTCCAGAGCGAGGCCTCCTACCGGTTCGAGCGCGGAGCCGATCCGGGGATGGTGATCCCGGCGCTGGACCGCTGCGCCGCGCTGCTGGCCGAGCTGTCGGGGGGAACGGTCCGGCCCGGCGCCATCGACGTCCACCCGCGTCCGGCGCGGGCCGCGGAGGTGCGCCTGCGCTGGAGCCGGCCGGCCGAGATCCTGGGGATGGAGGTGCCGCCGGAGGAGACGCGGCGCGTCCTCGAGGGCCTGGGTTTCCAGGTGCGGCGCGGCGACGACCAGGGGGCGACCTTCACCGTCCCCAGCTGGCGCGTGGACGTGTCGCTGGAGGAGGACCTGGTCGAGGAGCTGATCCGGGCCCGCGGGTACGACGCCATTCCCGAGACCCTCCCCCGGAGCGCGAACTGGACCCCGGCCGAGCCGCGCGAGGCGCTGGCCGCGGGCCGCCTGCGCTCCGCGCTCGAGGCGGGCGGCTTCCGCGAGGCGGTGAACTTCAGCTTCGTTGCGCCCGGCGACCTGGCCCGGGTCGGGGCGCCGGCGCCGCTCCTCCTCCAGAACCCCATCTCCGCCGAGATGTCGGCCATGCGCACCGCCCTCGTGCCGTCGCTCCTCCGCAACCTCTCGACCAACCTGCGGCGCGGCGCCGAGGAGGCGCGGCTCTACGAGCTGGCCCGGGTCTACCGGGCCAGGCCGGAGGGAGCCGGCGACCCGCCCGCCGAGGAGGAGCTCCGCCTGGCGGCGGTGCTCTTCGGGCGGCGGCACCCCCACGGCTGGACCTCGCCCGCAGAGGCGGAGGAGGGGCGGGCGCGGTCCCGCGACCCGGGCATCGACTTCTACGACGCCCGGGCGGCGGTCGAGGCGGTGGGCGAGGCGCTGGGCCTGCGGCTCGCCTTCGGCCCCCCCGCGGCGCCGGTCCCGTGGCTCCACCCCCGCAGCGCCTGCGCCGTGTCGTCGCCGGAGGGCGCTGACCTCGGCTTCCTCGGCGAGATCCACCCGCGGGTGGCCGCAGCCTTCGAGCTGCCGGGCCGGGTCATGGCCCTGGAGCTCTCGGCGGAGTCGCTCCTGGCCTCGGCGCGGCTGGTCCCCGCCCACCGGCCGGTGTCGTCGTTCCCGGCGGTGACGCGGGACTTCGCGGTGGAGGTGGACGCCCGCGTGCCGGCCGCCGCGGTGGAGCGGGTGGTGGCGGCATTCGCAGCGGCGGCCCCGGTCGAGGAGTGGACGCTGTTCGACGTCTACGCCGGCGGCGAGCTGGGCCGGCGCGGCAAGAAGAGCGTGGCGGTGTACCTGCGCTACCGCGCCCCGGACCGCACCCTCACCGACGCCGAGGTGGACGAGCTCCATGCGCGCATCGTGGAGCGCCTCCGGACGGACCCGGCGGTCCGCGGCACCCTGCGGGCCTGAGGCGCCCCGTGGGCCCCTCCGAGCAGGCGAGCGTCGGATCCGTTCCCGGGGAGCCGGCCCCGGCGAGCTCGCGGGCCGGCGCGGTGGCGCTGGGCCTCGCCGTCGCGGCGCTGCTCTCGTGCTGGAACCCGTTCGCCGCGCCCCTCGGCCTGGCCGTGGGGCTGGCCTCGCTCCTGCTCGGCGTGCGCGCCCTGCGGCGCCGGCTGGGGTCGCGCCGGGTCGCCGCTGCGGCCGTGGCCGCCGGCGGCGCGGCCGCGGTGGCCAGCGGCCTCGTCCTGGCGCTCACGGCCGGGGCGGTCACCGGCGACCTCCCCGGCGATCCGGTGGTGCGGGGCCGCACGCAGGCCGAGGCGGCCCGGCTCCTCGACGAGGAGGCACTGCGGACCCGGGCCGCGCGCGAGCGGGCGCGGCGGGAGCTCGAGGAAATCCGCACGGCTCCGGGCGATCCGGTGCCCCGGGATGAAGCGGGTCGCGCCAGCCCCCCCGCGAGCGGGAAGGGCGCGGGCGAGCCGGAGGGCAGGCATGAAACCGAGTGATTGCAAAGGTTTGACAGACCTTGGAGATTCAGCTAAGAATCCTCGCCACTTAGGTTCCAGCGGGCGAGGGGATCCGTGACCAAGGCCGACATCATCGAGAGCGTCTACGAGAAGGTGGGCTTCTCCAAGAAGGAAGCCGCCGAGATCGTGGAGATGGTCTTCGACACCATCAAGGAGACCCTCGAGCGGGGAGAGAAGATCAAGATCTCCGGCTTCGGCAACTTCATCGTGCGGGACAAGAAGTCCCGCGTGGGGAGGAACCCGCAGACCGGGGAGGAGATCGAGATCTCCGCCCGGCGGGTCCTCACCTTCCGCCCCAGCCAGGTCCTGAAGAACGCCCTCAACGCGGCCGCCGAGGCCTCCGCCGGCGGCCCGCCGCCGACGTAGTCCCGGTCCGAGCCCGCCCGGACGGCGTTCCCCGAGCCCGCGACCTCGCTCGCGACAGGCCTCGGGCCGTGGCCGGCCCGAGGTGCCGTCAGTCCCTCTCGCCGATCAGCCGGTAGAGCGTCTTGCGATCGATTCCCAGGATCTCGGCCGCGCGCGTCTTGTTGCCGCCGACCTCGGAGAGGACCAGGAGCGCGTAGCGGCGCTCCACCTCCTCGAGCGCCGGGCGATCCGCCAGCGCCAGCCCCGGCGGCGCGGCGCCCTCCGGCGCGGCGCCGCGGAGGTGATCGGGCAGGTCCTCGGGCAGGATCACGCCGGCCGGGTTCAGCGCCAGCGCCCGGGCCACCACGTTCTCGAGCTCGCGCACGTTGCCCGGCCAGCCGTACGCCACCAGCAGGTCCCGGGCCCCCTCGGAGATGGCGCGGGCGCCGTCCGCACGGCCGTGCTTGTGGGCGAAGTGCTCGGCGAGGAGCGGGATGTCCTCCCGGCGGTCCCGCAGCGGCGGGATCTCGATGGTCACCACGTTGAGCCGGAAGTAGAGGTCCTCGCGGAACCTCCCTTCCTTCACCGCCTGGGAGAGGTCGCGGTTGGTGGCCGCCACCACCCGCACGTCGACCGCCACCGGCTCGTTGGCGCCGACGCGGCGGATGGTTCCCTCCTGGAGGGCGCGCAGCAGGCGGGCCTGGAGGTTCGGCCCCACGTCGCCGATCTCGTCGAGGAACAGGGTGCCGCCGTGGGCCTCCTCGAAGAGCCCGCGCCGGGCCGCCTGGGCGCCGGTGAAGGCGCCGCGAGCGTGCCCGAAGAGCTCCGACTCCAGCACTCCCTCGGCGATGGCGCCGCAGTCCACCGCCACGAAGGGCCCGGCGGCGCGCGGGGAGGTCTGGTGGATGGCCCGCGCCACCAGCTCCTTGCCGGTGCCGCTCTCGCCCAGGATGAGCACGGTGGCGTCGGTGGCGGCCACGCGGGCGGCGGTCTTGTAGACCTGGAGCATGGCCTCGCTGCGGCCGACGACGTTCTCGAGCCGGTACTTCTCCCGCACGTCGCGCCGCAGCGCCCGGTTCTCGAGCACCAGGCTCCGCTGGCGGAGGGCGCGGGCCACCACCAGCTTGATGGCGTCCACGTCGTAGGGCTTGGAGATGTAGTCGAAGGCGCCGCGGCGGATGGCCTCCACCGCGCCGTCGATGTTGCCGAAGGCGGTGACCAGGATCACCGGGGTGTCCGGCGCCCGGCCCCGGAAGGCGTCCGTGAGCTCGAGCCCCCCGGTCTCGCCCATGCGGATGTCCGAGACCACCAGGTCGGGGGCGGGCTGGGCGGCCAGCCGCTCCAGCGCCTCCCGGCCGTCGGCCAGGGCGATCACCTCGTGGCCGTCGGCCGAGAGGATGCGGGAGAGCAGCGCGCGGCTCGAGGCGTCGTCGTCCACCACGAAGATGCGCGCGGCCTCGCCCATGGGCGCATCCTATCCCGCGGCGCGCCAGGCGGGCGCCGGGATGAGGAGGGTGAAGGTGGAGCCCATCCCCGGGGCGGTCTCGAGCTCGATGCGCCCCTTGAGCGCGCTCGCGATCTCGCGGCAGATGGCGAGCCCGAGCCCGGTGCCCTTGCCCCGGGGCTTGGTGGAGTAGAAGGGCTCGAAGATGCGCTTGCGGTCGTCGGGCGGGATGCCGGGCCCGGTGTCGGCGACGGAGAGCGCCAGCTGGTCGCCGTCGCGCCGGACGCGCACGGTGAGCCGGCCCCCCCGGGCGGCCATGGCGTCCACCGCGTTGGAGATGAAGTTCGTGAGCACGTGGCGCACCAGGGAGGGGTCGAGGGTGGCGCGCCCGGTCTCCGGCGGGACGTCGCGCTGCACCGAGAGGCGGGAGCGGGCCTCGGCCGAGAGCGTCAGGGAGAGGGCCTCGTCCACCAGCGCCGCCACCTCCACCGGCTCGGGCGCCGGCGTCAGGGCGCGCGCCGAGTCGAGGAAGCGCCGGATGATGGCGGTCATGCGCCGCACCTCTCCCTCGATCACCGAGAGCTCCTGGCGCACGCCGGGTGGGCAGTCGGGGGACCGGGCCAGGAGCTGCACGTGGCCGCTGATGGCGTTGAGCGGGTTGCCCAGCTCGTGGGCGATGGTGCCGGACAGCTGCCCCAGCGCCGCCAGCTGCTCCTTGGCGGTCAGGTCGCGGCGGGCCGCGACCAGGAGGTCGTTGAGGTCGGCCAGGGCCCGGTTCTTTCGGGCCAGGTCGGCGGTGGCGGCGTCGACCCTCTCCTGGAGCTCGCGGCTGAAGCCGCGGATGCGCTGGAGCATGGCGTCGAGGCCACTGGCCACCACGCCGATCTCGTCGCTGCGCTCGCTGCCGGGGATGTGGGGGCTCACCAGCGCGCCCGACTGGACCGCGGCCATGGCCTCGGCCAGCCGCGACAGCGGCCGCGCCAGCATCCTCCCCAGGAGCAGGGTGAACGCCAGCACCAGCACCAGGGTGCTGCCGGCGGTGACCCAGAGGAAGATGGTCCGCTCGCGGGCGGCGATCTGGTCGGCGTCGGCCACCCAGGCCTCGAGGTGCAGCGCCGCCACCGGGTGGCCGAAGGGGTCGAGGACCGGCTGGTCGACCTCCACCGCGCGCTGCTCCGCGGATCCCACCATGCGGGTCTGCAGCTGGGCGGTGAAGGGGAAGTCCGCCTGCTCGAAGGTGGTCACCGGGCCGCTGGGGCCGAACTGGATGCGGATGACGTCGTCGCGGCCCGGGCGCCGCACGGCCAGGAGCGCCAGGCGCAGTCCCCGGTGGCGGGCCACCGCCGCGGCCAGCCGGTCGGCGATGCGGGCCCGGTCGACGTCCAGCATCTCGCGCGCCAGGTCCAGCTCCGAGACGACCGAGCGGGCCACGGCCACCGTGCGCTCGCGGATCCCCTCCTCGACGGCGCGCGCCGCGATCGACTCGCCGAGGTAGGCCGCCACCCCCATGGTCAGGACCAGGATGGCGCCGAAGACGGCGGTGATCTGGAGCCGCAGGGACAATCCGCCTCCCGGAACGGGAAGGAGAGTAGCAGGAGAAGGCCGGGGACTCCTTCCTGCCGTCCCCCTTCGCCTTGGCGGGGGAGGCGGGAGTCCAGGCCGCATCCGGCGTGGGGCCCCGGCTTCGTTCCGGGCGACGGCCGGCCGCAGGACCCGGGAGGGTGCATGGTCCCCTCCGTGAAGCAGGCGGCGCCGCCTCCTAGATCGCTGCGGTGCTGGTGCGCGCCTGCCGGATCGAGGACCTGCCCGAGGGGAAGGGCCGCATGGTCGAGGTCGCGGGCGAGTGCCTGGCCCTCTTCCGCTCCGGGGCCGAGGTGCTGGCCCTCGACAACGAGTGCCCGCACCGCGGCGGGGCGCTGTCCGGCGGCGACCTCCAGGGGGGGGCCGTCCACTGCCCGCTGCACGCCTGGCCGTTCGACGCCAGGACCGGACGGTGCCTGGACGAGCCCGGGGTGCGGGTGCGCACCTTCCCGGTGCAGGTTCGAGGCGGGGAGGTGTGGGTCGAGGTATAAGACGGCGCGATGGCGACCATCGACTACACCGACACCCGGCGGGCGCGTCTCGAGGTGGAGTTCTACTTCGCCGCGGCGCACCGGCTGCCGCGCTACGAGGGGCCCTGCTTCCGCATGCACGGGCACAACTACCGGCTCTTCGTGGTCGTCGAGGGAGAGGTGGACCCGGCGAGCGGCATGGTCGCGGACTTCGGCAAGGTGAAGGAGGCGGTGCAGGAGCACGTGCTCTCGCGCTGCGACCACCGGACGCTGAACGACTTCCTCGAGAACCCCACCGCCGAGAACATCGCCCGCTGGGCCTTCGAGGTCCTGGAGCCCAGGCTCCCCGGGCTCTCCGAGGTCCGGCTCTACGAGATCCCCGACTGCTGCGTGGTGTACCGGGGCGGGCGTGGCCGCTAGGCGGCCGCGGCGGCGCTCGCCGGCGGCCCGGGTGGAGGACGCCGTCGGCCGGCTGCTGGCGGCGCTCCCGCTGCCCGAGGCGGAGCGGCGACGCCGCGACCTCGATCTCCGGCGGACGCCGCGGCGGGTGGCCGAGACCTGGCTGGGCGACCTGCTCGACGGCTACGGCGCCGACCCCGCCGCCATCCTGGGGGAGACCATGCCGGCCGCCGGGAGGGACCTGGTGGCCGTGACCGGGATCGACTTCCACTCCATGTGCCCCCACCACCTGCTGCCCTCCCGCGGCGTGGCCCACGTGGCCTACCTGCCGCGCGGGAAGGTGGTGGGGTTCGGCCAGATCGCGCGCCTGGTCGACTGCTTCGCCCATCGCCTGGTGCTCGAGGAGGACCTGGCGCGCCGGGTCGCCGAGGCGCTGGTCCGGCACCTCGGCGCACGGGGCGCCGCGGTGGTCCTGGACGCCGAGCAGGCCTGTCTCTCGGTGCGGGGGGAGCGCCGCCTCCGCGCCCGGACCCACGCCCAGTGCTTCCTCGGCGCCCTCGACCGCGACGCGGCCCTGCAGCGGCGCTTCCTGGCGCTGGTGGCGTCGGGGCCCTCCGGCTCCGCTCGCCCCGGGCACCGGGCGCGGCGGCGCCCGGGATCGAGGAGCCCGGGGCGAGGGGCCGCGGGGAGGACGCGGCCGGCGTCGAGGGCCTGATGGGCGCGCTCGCGGGAAGGACCGCCATCGTCACCGGCGGCGGGCGCGGCATCGGAGCCGCCGCGGCGCGCGCCCTGACCGAGGCGGGGGCGCGGGTGACCGTCTTCGCCCGCACGCACCGCGAGATCGAGGCCGTGGTGCGGTCGGGCGGGGCGGCGCTGGCCGTCCGGGGCGACGTGGCGAGCGAGGAGGACGTGGCCAACCTGGTGGCCGAGCACGAGCGCGAGCTCGGGCCCTGCGACGTGCTGGTGAACAACGCCGGCATCCTGCTCCAGGGGCCGGCCGAGGCGCTGTCGCCGGCCGACTTCCGGCGCGTGCTGGAGGTGAACCTCACCGGGGCCTTCCTCTGCGCCCGGGCCGTGATCCCGGGGATGAAGGCGCGCGGCCGCGGCCGCATCGTCAGCGTGGCCTCGATCTCCGCCACGCTGGGGACGCCCGGGGGGAGCGCCTACAACGCGTCGAAGTGGGCGCTGGTGGGGCTGACCAAGTGCCTGGCCGAGGAGCTCCGGGCGCACGGCGTGGTGGCCATGGCCGTCTCCCCCGGCAGCACCGACACCGGGATGCTCCGGCAGACGCGGTTCGGGCCGGAGATGTCCCCCGGGGACGTGGCCCGGGTCATCGCCTGGTGCGCCGGGGAGGCCCCGGCGGCCATGACCGGGTCCAACCTGGAGGTGTTCGGATGAGCGATCCCCGCACCGTGGCCGCGGCGGCCGCCGAGCTCCGCGCCGCGCTGGCCCCGGAGCGCGTCACCCTCGACGCCGAGAGGCTCGAGGCCTACGGCCGGGACGAGTCGGAGCTGGGCACCTTCCCGGCGGAGATCCTGGTCCACGCCCTGTCGGCCGAGGAGGTGCGCCAGGTCCTCCTCGTGGCCCGCCGCCACCGCCTGCCGGTGGTCCCCAGCGCCGCCCGCACCGGCAAGTCGGGCGGCATCCTGGCGCTGCGGGGGGGCATCGCCCTGTCGCTGGAGCGGATGGACCGGATCCTGGAGATCAGCGTCGAGGACTCGACGGCCCGGGTCCAGCCCGGCGTGGTGCTGGCCCGCTTCCAGGCCGAGGTCGAAAAGCACGGCCTCTTCTACCCCCCCGACCCGAACTCCCTCGACACCTGCATGCTGGGAGGGAACGTGGCCGAGAACGCAGGCGGGCCCCGGGCCGTGAAGTACGGCGTCACCCGCGACTACGTGCTCGGGCTGGAGGCGGTCCTGCCGACCGGCGAGATCGTGCGCACCGGCCGGCGCACCATCAAGGGCGTGGCCGGCTACGACGTGACGGCGCTGCTGGTGGGGAGCGAGGGCACGCTGGCGGTGGTCACCGAGATCACGGTGCAGCTCCTGCCGCGCCCGCGCCACGTCGCCACCGCCCTGGTCCTCTTCCGCGGCGTCGCCGACGCCGCCCGGGCCGTCTCCCGGGTCCTGGCCGAGGGGGTGCTGCCGCGCTGCCTCGAGCTCATCGACGACGTCTCGGTGCAGGCCTGCGCCCTCACGGCGCCCTTCCGGTTCCCGGCCGACGCCGGGGCGGCGCTGCTCGTCGAGACCGACGGCAACGACGAGGAGCAGGTCTTCGCCGAGATCGTGCGCGTGGCCGAGCTGGTGCAGGGCGACGCCGCCGGCGAGGTGATCGTGGCCCAGAACGAGGCGCAGCGGCGCGACATCTGGGAGACGCGCAAGTTCCTCTCGGTGAACCTGAAGGCGCTCCACCCGCACAAGCTCGCCGAGGACGTGGCCGTCCCCCGATCCCGGATCCCGGAGATGATCCGGCTCTCGCGCGAGATCGGGAAGCGGCACGGCTTCCTCGTCGCCACCTACGGCCACGCCGGCGACGGGAACCTGCACTGCAACGTGCTCTACGACCGGCCCGACGAGAGGCCCCGGGTCGAGGCGGCCGTGGCCGACGTCCTCCGCGCCGCGGTGGACCTGGGAGGCACCATCACCGGCGAGCACGGCGTGGGCCTCGCCAAGCGCGACTTCCTCGAGTACGAGCAGGGGAGGGATCTGGTGGCGCTGCAGCGGAGGCTCAAGGCGGCCTTCGATCCCGACGGGATCCTGAACCCCGGGAAGATCTTCCCGGAGGGCTAGCGCCTCCCCGGTTTCTGCGTATTTGGATGGAACCCGGCCGGGGCCAGGAACGTCATTGATCCTTGACATCCCATGCGGGGAGGGGCGATAACACCGGCGCTTTCTCATTGGTTTTGGCTCCGTCCGAGCGCCGGCGGCCGCCGACCCCTCGCAGGGCCATCGGCCGGCTCGGCGCCCCTTCAAGGCCGCAGGCAGCGCTTCACCCGCAGGTCCCGCCAGGAGAGTCAGCGCCACATGTCCACGCAAACCACTGCCGGCAAGTCCCGCCCGGTCGAGCAGGTCGACAGCGTCACCATCCGGTTCGTCGGCGATTCCGGCGACGGCATGCAGCTCGTCGGAACGGAGTTCACCAAGGCCTCGGCGCTGGCCGGCAACGACCTCGCCACCTTCCCGGACTTCCCCGCCGAGATCCGCGCCCCGGCCGGCTCGCTGGCCGGCGTCTCCGGCTACCAGGTCCACATCGGCGGCAAGGCGGTGCGCACCCCCGGCGACCTGCCCGACGTGCTGGTGGCCATGAACCCGGCCGCGCTCAAGACCAACCTGGCCGACCTGCGCCCCGGCGGCATGCTGATCGTGAACAGCGGCGCCTTCACCGAGGGGAATCTCGAGAAGGCGGCCTACAAGTCGAACCCCCTCGAGGACGAGACGCTGCGGAAGAGCTACCGGGTGGTCCAGGTGGACATGAACAAGCTCACCGAGACCGCGCTGGCGGGCTCGGGGCTGTCCTCCAAGGAGATCGCCCGCTGCAAGAACTACTTCGCCCTGGGCATGCTCTACTGGCTCTACGGCCGCCCGATCGAGATCCAGGAAGAGGCGATCAAGAGCAAGTTCGCCAAGAAGCAGCAGTTCGCCGACGCCAACATCGCGGTCTTCAAGGCCGGCCACGCCTTCGGCGAGACCTCGGAGCTCTTCGCCAGCACCTACAGCGTCCCGGCCGCCAAGCTGAAGCCGGGCCTGTACCGGAACGCCACCGGCAACCAGGCGACGGCCCTCGGCATCGCCGCGGTGGCCAACCTCTCCGGCCGCCAGTGCTTCCTCGGCAGCTACCCCATCACCCCCGCCACGGAGATCCTCCAGGAGGCCTCGTACTTCAAGGAGATGAACGTGGTGACGTACCAGGCGGAGGACGAGATCGCCGGCATCGGGTCGGCCATCGGCGCCTCCTTCGGCGGCTCGATCGGGTGGACCACCACCTCGGGCCCGGGCCTGGCGCTCAAGTCCGAGATGATCGGGCTGGCGGTCATCGCCGAGCTGCCGCTGGTGGTGGTGAACGTGCAGCGCGGCGGCCCCTCCACGGGCATGCCCACCAAGACGGAGCAGGCCGACCTGCTCTTCGCCCTCTTCGGCCGCCACGGCGAGGCACCGCTGCCGGTGCTCGCGGCGCAGAGCCCGGCCGACTGCTTCTACGCCGCCATCGAGGCGGCCCGGGTGGCCACCAAGTGGATGACCCCGGTCGTCCTCCTGACCGACGGCTACCTCGGCTTCGGCTCCGAGCCCTTCCGCATCCCCGAGGACGGCGAGCTCAAGCCCATCTCCATCAAGTACCAGACGACCCCGAACTACGAGGGCGGCAAGTACATGCCGTACCTGCGCGACGCCAAGCTCATCCGCCCCTGGGCCGTCCCGGGGACGCCGGGCCTGGAGCACCGCATCGGCGGCCTGGAGAAGGACTCGCTCTCCGGCATGGTGTCGTACGACGGCATGAACCACGAGAAGATGGTGAAGACCCGGGCCCAGAAGGTGGCCAACGTGGTCGAGGACGTGCCCGACGTGGTCGTGGACGGTCCCCAGAGCGGCGACCTGCTGCTGGTCTCCTGGGGCGGGACCTACGGCTCGGTCACCGGCGCGGCGGAGCGGCTCCAGGCCCAGGGGAAGAAGGTCGGCCACGTGCACCTGCGCTGGCTGAACCCCCTGCCGAGGAACCTGGGCGCGGTGCTGAAGAGCTTCCAGAAGGTCCTGGTGCCGGAGGTGAACGCCGGCCAGCTGGCCCTGTACCTCCGGGCCATGTACCCCGGCGTCGATCCGCTCCAGTTCAACCGGATCAACGGCAAGGCCCTCAAGATCTCCGAGCTCACCGCCAAGGTGATCGAGCTCCTCGGCTAGCCCACAGCGACTCGAAAGGACGAGACGGAACCATGAGCACGACTGCGTTGCCCGCCTACACCAAGAAGGACTTCGAGTCCGGCGTCGACCCCCGCTGGTGCCCCGGCTGCGGCGACTTCTCCATCATCAACCAGGTCCAGAAGCTGCTCCCCAGCGTCGGGGTGGCCCGGGAGAACATCGTCTTCATCTCGGGCATCGGCTGCAGCTCGCGCTTCCCGTACTACATGAACAACTACGGGATGCACACCCTGCACGGGCGCGCGCCGAGCTACGCCTCGGGGCTCAAGCTGTCGCGGCCCGAGCTTCAAGTGTGGGTGGTGACCGGCGACGGCGACGCGCTCGCCATCGGCGGGAACCACTTCATCCACACCATGCGGCGCAACATGGACATCAAGATGCTGATGTTCAACAACCGCATCTACGGGCTCACCAAGGGCCAGGTGTCGCCGACCTCCGAGCTGGGGAAGAAGACCAAGACCACCCCGTACGGCTCGGCCGACTACCCCTTCAACCCGCCCGCCCTGGCCATCGGCGCCGGCGCCAGCTTCGTGGCCCGCAGCATCGACATCGAGGGCGCCCACATGGGCGAGGTGCTGAAGCAGGCGGCCGACCACCGCGGCTCGACCTACGTCGAGATCTACCAGAACTGCCCGGTGTTCAACGACGGCGCCTACACCTTCCTGACCGAGAAGACGGTCAAGGCCGACGCCCAGCTCCGGATGGTGGAGGGGAAGCCGCTGCTCTTCGGCAAGGACAACAAGAAGGGCATCCGCTTCGACCCGCAGAGCGCCGAGCTGGAGGTGGTGACGGTCGGGGAGCGCGGCGTCACCGAGAAGGACATCCTGGTCCACAACCCCCGGCGCGAGGATCCCACCATCGCCTTCATGCTGGCGAACCTGGCGAACCGGCCGGGCTTCCCCACCCCCATCGGCGTCTTCCGCAAGGTGGAGATGCCGACCTGCGACGACCTGAACTGGCAGACGATCAACGCCGTCAAGAGCAAGAAGGGACAGGTCTCGCTGCGGAAGTTCCTCTCCAGCGGCGACACCTGGACGGTGAAGTAGCCGGCTACCGGCACGCCTCCGCCCCCGCGAGGCTCCGCCGGCAGGCGGCGGAGCCCGGGGCGAGCTCGAGGCAGCGGCGGCACCACTCCTCCGCCTCCGCGCAGCGGGCCAGGCGGACGAGGGAGATGCACAGGCCGTGGAATGCCGCCGGCGTCGGCGAGAGCTCGGCCGCCCGGCGGTACTCCTGCTCCGCGCGCGGGAACCGACCGCTCTCGAGGTCCATGTAGCCGAGGTCGTGCCAGGCCTCGGCGGCGTGGCCCGGGCCCTCGAGCAGGTGGAGGTACTCGATCCGGGCGCGCTGCCACAGGTCCCGGCGCCGGCGGGGCTCCGCCAGCCCCCGGTGCAGCAGCCCCCGGGCCAGGTCGAGCCGCGCCACCGCCAGGTCGGGGTCCACGGCCAGCGCGGCCCGGAGGTGAGCCTCGGCGGCGTCGCTGCGGCCCGTCTCCAGGGCCACCACCCCCAGGTTGACGCGGGCCTCGGCGAAGTCTGGGGCCCGGGCGGCGCGCTCGAAGCGCTCCCGCGCGGCCGCCAGGTCGCCCCGCCGCTCGGCCACCACGCCCGCGCCGTTCCAGGCCTCGGGCAGGTCGGGGTGGAACTCGAGCGCATGGGCGAAGGCCACCTCGGCCCGCTCCAGGTCCCCGGATTCCAGGTGGCGGTAGCCGCGCTGCAGCTCCTCGGCGGCCCGGGGGTGGAGGCGCGGCGAGGGAAGGCAGGCGAGGGCCATTAGCGCGAGGGCGGCGGGGCGCATGCCGGGGCGGGGTGCTCCCCCCGTGCCGCGCGCCGCCGCCGCGTTTTCCGGGCACCGGGCGGCCCCGGCGGCCGCTCCGCGGCCGAGGGCCCGCCGCGCGTCCGAAATGGCGCCGGTAAGCGGCCGGTTGCCGGATTGACACCATATGCATCGTCACATA
>DATIFE010000062.1:0-5798 GCA_035455425.1 Anaeromyxobacteraceae bacterium
CCCCCATCGACGTGGAGATCGTGGGCTACGACCTCGACGCCGGCGGCGAGTACGCCAAGAGGCTCGTCCCCAAGCTGCGGGCGCTCACCGACCCCCGCGACGGCCGGCCCTTGCTCACCGACCTCCAGATCTCGCGCGAGGAGAACTACCCCGAGCTCGACGTGGTGGTGGACCGCGAGAAGGCCGGGCTGCTGGGCCTCTCCGAGCAGCAGGTGGCCCAGAGCGTGCTCACCAGCCTGGTCGGCAACACCCAGTTCGCGCCCATCCCCTTCACCGACTACCAGACGGGCAACCAGTACTTCATCAACGTCCGGCTGGCCGACCGCTACCGGGACCAGGTGTCGGACGTGCCCGAGATCTTCGTCAAGTCGCCCGGCGGCGCGGTGGTGAGCCTGGCCAACGTGGCCCAGGTGCGCCGCTCCTCCGGGCCGGTGCTGGTGAACCGGAAGTACCTGCAGCGCATCATCGACGTCACCGCCAACGTGGCCCCGGGCAAGGACCTGGGCTCGGCCAGCGACGCGGCCCAGCGCGTCCTCGACGACAACCCGCCGCCCGACGGCTTCACCGCCCAGCTCGGCGGCCAGACCGCGGCGCAGAAGGAGGCCAACACCGGCCTGCTCTTCGCCGGGCTGATGGCGGTGGCCCTGGTCTACATGATCCTGGCCTCCCAGTTCCGATCGCTGCTCGACCCGCTGGTGATCATGTTCTCGGTGCCGCTGGGGATCTCCGGAGTGCTGCTGGCGCTGTGGCTCACGGGCACGCCGCTCAGCGTCAACAGCGCCATGGGCGTGATCATGATGGTGGGCATCGTGGTCTCGAACGGCGTCCTGCTGGTGGACTTCGCCCGCGTGCTCCAGGGCCGCGGCCTGCCGCTGCTCGAGGCCACCATCCAGGCCGGGCGCACCCGCCTGCGCCCCATCCTCATGACCACCATCGCCACCATCTTCGGGCTGCTCCCCATGGCGCTGGGCTTCGGGGAGGGGAGCGAGACCAACCTGCCGCTGGCACGCGCCGTCATCGGGGGGCTGGCGGTGTCGACCGTGTTCACGCTCTTCCTCATCCCGGCCGCCTACACGCTCCTCGACCAGTTCACGCACCGCGAGCCGGAGGCGGCCGCCGCTCCGGAGGCCGCGCCCTAGATGACCACCACCGCCCTCCTGCTGCTCGCCGCGCTGGCGGCCGGGCCCGCGGCGGCGCCCCTCGAGCGCGTCACCTTCGAGGAGGCGGTGCAGCGGGCGCTGGCGCACGCGCCGGGCGCGGTGATCGCGGCGGAGGAGATCGCCCGCGTCGACGGGCTGCTCGGCCAGGCGCGCTCCGCGTCCCTGCCGGCGCTCTCGGCCACCGGCACCTGGACCGCCATCGACCACGCCCGCTCCATCCCCGGCCGCGTGACCCAGCCCGAGGAGCAGTGGCAGGGCGCGGCGACGCTGGCCGTGCCGCTGGTCGCCCCCTCGCGCTGGGCCAGCTGGGTGACGGCCCGCAAGGCGCTCGACGCCACCCGGATCGCGGCCGACGACGTCCGGCGCCAGGTGGCGCTGGCCGCGGGCCGCGCCTACCTGGGCGTCATCGCCGGGAGGCGGGCGGTCGAGGTGACCCGCTCGGCGGTGGATCTGGCCCGGGCGCGCCTGGACTTCGCCAAGGCACGGCTCCGGGGAGGGGTGGGCAACGCGCTCGACGAGGCCCGCGCCGAGCAGGTGCTGGCCTCCGGCGAGGCCCAGCTCGAGGCGGCGCAGACGGGGCTGGCGCGAGCCCGCGAGGCGCTGGGCCTGGCCACCGGCGCCGCCGGCCCCCTCGACGCCGCCGAGGAGCCGTCCCTGGAGGCCCCGCCCCCGGCGGAGGCGCCCGAGGATCGCCGCCCCGACGTCGCGGCGGCGCGGGCGCGGTTCGACGCCGCGGCGGCGGCGGCGCGCTACAGCTGGGCCGACTGGATCCCCTCGCTGCTGGCCACCGCCCAGGGCACCCTCACCGACCCGGCCATCCGCCCCACGCCGCCGTCGGGCTGGCAGGTGCAGCTGGTGCTCTCGCTGCCGATCCTCGAGGGCGGGCTGCGCCTCGGGCAGCTCCGCGAGCGCGAGGCCATCGCCCGGGAGGCGACCGCCGCCCTCGACGCCACGCTGCGGCAGGCGCGCTCCGAGGTGCGGGTCTCGGTCGAGGCGGTACAGCACCAGGAGGCGTCCTTCTCCGCGGCCCGCCGCGCCGCGGAGCAGGCCAAGACGGTCCTCACGCTCACCAGCCGGGCCTACGAGGCCGGGGCCACCAACAGCCTCGACCTGACCACCGCGCAGCAGCAGTCGCGCGACGCCGACCTCGCCATGGTGATCTCCGAGGACGCGGTGCGGAACGCCCGGCTCGACCTGCTGGCGGCGGTCGGCCTGTTCCCGTGACCGCGGCCGGGGCCAACGGGCCGGCCCGCACCCTCCGGGCGCTCTGGCCCGCCGTCCTGGCCTCGCTCGCCTTCCGCTACGCCTGCTACGGGGCCATGACGGCGCTGGCCGTCTGGAACGAGCGGCGCCCGGCGCCGACGCTGCCGGACCTGGCGCTGGCGCACCTGCCCTACGTGGAATGGGTGGCGCGCGCCAACTACT
This sequence comes from Anaeromyxobacteraceae bacterium, assembly GCA_035455425.1. Taxonomy (GTDB): domain Bacteria; phylum Myxococcota; class Myxococcia; order Myxococcales; family Anaeromyxobacteraceae; genus JACRMN01. The sequence continues at coordinate 2,586 of DATIFE010000062.1, forward strand.
GGCTCTGGCTCCTCTGCTACCTGCCGCTCGCCGCCTGGTTCCTCCTCACCGAGCCGCGGCGCTGGGTGCGGTACATGGTGACGGGCGGCCTGGTCTCCCTGGCCCGCGGCCTCTCCATCGTCCTCACCGGCCTCGGGCCGCCCGACCCCGCCCGTGCCGGCCCCGGCCTGGGCGCGCGCAGCTTCGGCGAGGCCTTCCTGGCGCTGATGTCGCCGGTGGACGTCTTCGCCCGGAACGCCCTGGGGGCCTACCTCACCAAGGACCTCTTCTTCTCGGGCCACGCCGCGACCACCTTCCTCCTCCTCCTCTACCTGTGGCGCCGGCCGCGGCTGCGCGCCGTGGCCCTGGCCGCCCACGCGCTGGTGGTGGCGAGCGTGCTGCTGGCCCGCATCCACTACGCCATCGACGTGGTCGGCGCCTGGGCGGTGACCTTCGCCATCTACGCGGCGCGGGAGTGGCGGCCGGCTACCGCCTCACCAGCGACACCACACCCGTGGTGATCACGTCGAGGTAGGTGATGGCGATGACCCCGCCCGCCAGGATGAGCAGGAACGGCATGGTCCGGGCGTAGACGTAGGGGAGCGGCTTCTTGAAGCGCGAGGCCGACAGGAACAGGTTCAGGCCCATGGGAGGGAAGAGGAAGCCGAGCTCGAGGTTCGCCAGGAAGACCACGCCCAGGTGCACCGGGTCGATGCCGTAGGCCGCGCCGATGGGGGCCACCAGCGGCGCCAGCACCACGATGGCGGCGTAGATCTCGAGGACGCTCCCCAGCAGCAGGAGCCCCACGTTGAGCGCCAGGAGGAAGAGGTGCGGGCTCCGGACATGGGTGGTGGTCCACTCGAGCAGCCGGCCGGGGACCTCGGCGTCGACGAGCCAGGAGGAGAGGCCCATGGCGACGCCCAGCAGGATCACCACGCTCCCCACCAGGGTCGACGCCCGCACCAGCACCCGCGGCAGGTCGGCCCAGGGGTGGATGGCCCCGAAGACCACCATCTCCACCAGGAGCGCGTAGGCGCAGCCCAGGGCCGCGGCCTCCACCACGGTGGCGTAGCCGCTCGCCACCGCCACCACCACCACCGTCGGGAGCCCGAGGTCCCACTTGGCCTCCCACAGCGCGCGGAAGGCCTCGCGGGGGTGGAAGGGCTGGCGCGGCACGCGGTGGCGGATGCCCACCGCCATGCCGTAGGCGGCCACCACCAGGATCATGAGCAGGCCCGGGACCAGGCCCCCGAGGAACAGGTGGCCGATGGGGACCTGGGCCACCACGCCGTAGAGGATCACCGGGAGGGAAGGGGGGAAGAGCAGCCCGAGCGAGCCCGAGGCGGTGACCAGCCCGAGCGAGAAGCCCTTGGGGTAGCCCTCCTCGACGAGCGCCGGCAGGAGCAGCCCCCCGAGCGCCAGGATGGTCACCCCGGACCCGCCGGTGAAGGTGGTGAAGATGGCGCAGACGAAGGCGGCCATCACCGCCACCCCGCCCGGCACCCACCCGAAGAACCCCTTGTAGGCCCGCACCAGGCGGCGGGCGGCGCCGCCCTCGGCCAGGACGTAGCCGGCCACGGTGAGGAGCGGGATGGCGGGCAGCGTCGCCGAGGAGACGAGCTGGAAGGTGGCGGCCGGCACCGCGGCGATGGGCGCGCTCTCGCGCCAGAAGAGCAGCATGGCCGCGCCCGCCATGGCGATGAACACGGGCGCCCCCGCCAGGAAGGCGAGGGCGACCAGGAGCCCCAGGACCGCGACCAGGGGAGGGGCGGGAGCGACGCTCCCCAGGGCCAGGGCGGCGGCGATGGCCAGGGCGGCGGCGATCCGGTCGAGCCAGGGCTGCGGCCCCTTGCCCGCGCGCCAGGCGAAACGCAGCGCCATGAAGCCGAAGGCCACCGGCATGATGGCCTCGCTCCACCAGACCGGGATGCCGAGCACGACGGTGCGGGCGCTCTGGAGGTCGGCCTCGACCAGCTTCCAGGAGGCCCAGGCGAGGAGCGCCGCGACGCCGGCCGAGACCGCGCGGGTGAGGATGGCGGCCGCGCGGCGGGGCGGGCCCTCGGGAAGCACTTCGGCGGTGGAGAGCGCCAGGTGGCGCCCGGTGCCGGCGGCGAGCAGCGCCCCCAGGAAGCCGACCCACAGGGTCAGGTGCTGCGCCACCACCGAGGCGCCGGGGATGTCGCGCCCCAGGAAGCGCCGCGCCAGCGTCTCCGCCGCCGGCACGGCGATGAGGACCAGGCACAGGAGCCCCACCACCAGGCCGGCGAGACGGGTGAAGTGCGTCTCGGCGCGATCGAGGAGCGCGGCCTCGGGGTCCGGGGGCTTCCAGGTGTCCGTCGTCTCGCCGTCGTGGTGCACGAGGTCGTTGACCCCCCGGTGAAGGGCCTCTATGACTACCACGACTTCCGCGGGGGAAGCCCTCCTTGAACGCGCGCGCCGCCGCACTCCTCCTCCTCGCCGCCTCCGGCTGCTCGGTCCGGGCCGCCGCCACCGGGCTCGCGGCCGACGCCCTCTCCTCGGACGGCAGCGCCTTCGGCTCGGACGACGACCCCGAGCTGGTCCGCGACGCGGTGCCCTTCGGGCTCAAGACCATGGAGGGGCTGCTCCAGGAGCAACCGCGGCACGTCGGGCTGCTCACGGCGCTGGCCTCGGGCTTCGCGCAGTACGCCTGGGCCTTCGTCCAGCAGGACGCCGACGCGGCGGAGCTGGGCGGCCGGTCGGGGGAGGCCCGCGCCCTCCGGGCCCGCGCCCGCAAGCTCTACCTGCGCGCCCGCGACTACGGCCTGCGCGGCCTGGAGGTGCGGCACCCCGGCGCCGAGGCCCGCATCCGGGCCCTGCGCGATCTCCCGGCCGCGCTGGCGCCGCTCGAGAGGCGGGACGTCCCGCTCGCCTACTGGACCGCGGCCAGCTGGGCCCTGGCCATCGCCGCCGGCAAGGAGGACATGGAGCTGGTGGCCGAGCTGCCGGCCCCCGAGGCGCTGGCGCGGCGGGCCCTGGAGCTCGACGAGGGCTGGGGCCAGGGAACGCTGCACGAGTTCTTCGTCGGCTTCGAGGCGGCGCGGCCCGGCGGCAGCGCGGACAGGGCGCGCCGGCACCTGGCCGCGGCGCTGGGCCTGGCCCGGGGCCGGAGGTACGGGCCGCTGGTGGCCTGGGCCGAGGGGCCGCTGGTGCAGGCCCAGGACCGGGCCGAGTTCACCCGCGTGCTGCGCTGGGTGGCCGGCGCCGACCCCGACG
>DATIFE010000063.1:0-22421 GCA_035455425.1 Anaeromyxobacteraceae bacterium
CCTGGCCGCGGCCGGGGCCGCCGCCGCGGTGCTCCCGCGGCTCGGCGGCTTCCCCTTCGATCGGGCCGCCGGCGTGCGCGAGGCGCTCTTCGCCGCCGCCCTGGCCCTGGCCGGCGTCGGCTGGCTGGCCCTGCGGTCCCCGGCGCTGGCCCGGCCCGCCTCGGGCAGAGCCTGGGCGCTCTGCGCGGCGGCGCTCTGCGCGGCGGACCTGGTCCGGGCCTTCGGCGGCTGGAACGACGTCGGCCCCGCGGCGGCCGAGATCCCTCCCCTGGCGGAGGTGGAGCGCCTCCTTCCCCCGGCGCCGGGCCCGCGGCGGGTGGCGGTGATCGCCCGCTGGGGCCAGACGGCCAACGCGGCGCTGCGCCGCGGCTTCGAGGGGGCGACCGGCTACGGCCCCACCTCCATCGGGCGCGTCATGGCCCTGCTCGATGCCACCCGGACCGACCGGGTGATGCCGCCGGCGCCGGTGACGGGCGACATGAACTTCCCGGCGCCGCGCCCCACCTCGCGCCTCTGGCCGCTGCTCTCGACCCCGCTGGTGGTCTCCGACGCCCCGCAGCCCCTTCCCCCGATCGCCGACCTCCGGCCGGAGTGGAGCCGCCCCACGACCGCCTACGCCGCGCCGGCGCTGCCGCGCGTCTTCTGGACCGGCAGCTGGGAGGTCCGCGCCGACGACGCGCTGACCGGGCCCATGCTGCGCGCCGCCACCGGGGAGCTGGCGGTGCTCGCCGAGCCGCTCCCGGGCCTCGCCTCCCCGGGTCCCCCGGCGCCGCCCCGGGCGGCCGCGGAGATCCGGCTGGGGAGCGACTGGCTCCAGGCAGTCGTCGACGCGCCGGCCCCGGGCCTGGCGGTGATCCTCGACCCCTGGTTCCCGGGCTGGAGCGCGGCGGTGGACGGCGCCCCCGCGCCGCTGGTCCGCGCCGACTTCGCCTTCCTGGCGGTGCCGGTGCCGGCGGGCCGGCACCGGCTCGAGCTGCGCTACCGGAACGACCGGGTGGTCCCCGGCGCCTGGCTCGCCGCGGGGACGGCGGCCGCCCTGCTGGCGCTGCTCGCCTGGCGGCGGCGCACGGCCTGAGGCCCGGCCCGCGCCCCGCCGTGTATCATCGCCCGGGGAGGGCCGCCCATGCTCGAGACCGTGGACCTCGACGCCGCGCTCTCGCGCGAGGAGTACCGCAAGGCCTTCTGGCCGCTGCGCGACCGGCTCTCGGTGCTGCAGCGGGCCGTTTACGAGTCGGGCCTCCCGGTGGCCGTGGTGATCGAGGGCTTCGACGCCGCCGGCAAGGGCGACACCGTCGAGAAGATGGTGGGGCGCATCGACCCGCGCGGCTACACGGTCCACGCCACCGGCGCACCCACCGAGGAGGAGCGCCTCCGCCCCTTCCTGTGGCGCTTCTGGACGCGCATCCCGGCGCGCGGGGAGATGGCCATCTTCGACCGCTCCTGGTACGGGCGCGTGCTCGGCGATCGGGTGGAGGGCGAGGTGCCGCGCTCGACCTGGCGGCTGGCCTACGACGAGATCAACCAGTTCGAGCGCACCCTGGTGGACGACGGCATGCTGATCGTGAAGGTCTTCCTGCACCTGTCGCGGGCCGAGCAGCGCCGGCGCCTCGAGAAGCGGGAGCGGAGCCGCTACGAGTCCTGGCGCGTGACCGGGCGCGACTGGAAGGAGCACCGGCACTACCGCGCCCTGCGCGACGCGGCCGAGGAGATGCTGGAGCGCACCCATACCGCCTGGGCTCCCTGGACCCCGGTGGCCGCCACCGACAAGCGCTGGCGGCGGGTGCGCGTCTTCGAGGCGCTGGCCGACGCCGTGCAGCGGGCCCTGGACGCCCGATCCGCGGCCAGGCCGGCGCGGCCCAGGCCGGCCCGGCCGCCGCGCGCGCTCCGGACGGTGCTCGACGAGGTGGACCTCGGCAAGCGCATCGCGCCGGCGCGGTACCAGGAGACGCTCGACCGGCTGCAGCGGCGGGTGCGAGACCTGCAGCTCCGCTGCTGGGAGAAGCGGGTGCCGGTGGTGGTGGTCTACGAGGGATGGGACGCCGCCGGAAAGGGCGGCAACATCCGCCGCCTCATCGGCTCGATGGACCCCCGCGGCTACCGGGTGCTCCCCATCGCCAAGCCCGAGGGGGACGACGCCACCCACCACTACCTGTGGCGGTTCTGGAACCGCGTCCCCCGGGCCGGCCACGTCGCCATCTTCGACCGGTCCTGGTACGGCCGGGTGCTGGTGGAGCGCGTCGAGGGCTTCTGCGCCGAGGCCGAGTGGCGGCGCGCCTACTCCGAGATCAACGAGTTCGAGCGCTCGCTCCACCACTTCGGGGCGGCCCTGGTGAAGTTCTGGCTCCACGTCTCCAAGCCGGAGCAGCTGCGGCGCTTCCGCGAGCGGGAGCGCGTGGCGGTGAAGCGCTACAAGATCACCCCGGACGACTGGCGCAACCGCGAGAAGTGGGAAGCCTACCGCGCCGCGGTCCACGACATGGTCACCCAGACCTCCACCACCTACGCCCCCTGGACCATCGTCGAGGCCGACGACAAGGGCTGGGCGCGGGTCCGCGCCCTGCGCGCCGTGACCGAGGCGATGGAGCGGCGGCTCGGGTAGCTAGTAGCGGTAGTGATCGGCCTTGTACGGGCCGTCCACGGGCACCCCGATGTAGGCCGCCTGCCGCTTCGAGAGCCGGGTGAGCCGGGCGCCGATCTGCTCGAGGTGCAGGCGGGCCACCTTCTCGTCGAGCCGCTTGGGGAGCACGTAGACCTTCCTCTGGTAGGCCTTGCGGTTGGTGGCCAGCTCGATCTGGGCCAGGACCTGGTTGGTGAAGCTCGACGACATGACGAAGCTGGGGTGGCCGGTGGCGCAGCCCAGGTTGAGCAGGCGCCCCTCGGCCAGGACCAGCACCCGGTGCCCGTCGGGGAAGACGAAGGCGTCGTACTGCGGCTTGACGTTGACGCGCTTCAGGCCCGGCACCTTCTTGAGGCCGGCCATGTCGATCTCGTTGTCGAAGTGGCCGATGTTGCCGACCACGGCGCAGTCCTTCATCCGCTTCATGTGGTCGACCGTGACCACGTCGACGTTGCCGGTGGCGGTGACGAAGATGTCGGCCGTCTCGACGACGTCCTCGAGCCGGACCACCTGGTAGCCCTCCATCGAGGCCTGGAGCGCGTTGATGGGGTCCACCTCGGTGACCACCACCCGGGCCCCCTGGCCGCGCAGCGACTGGGCGCAGCCCTTGCCCACGTCCCCGTAGCCGCAGACCACGCAGAGCTTGCCGGCCAGCATGACGTCGGTGGCCCGGTTGAGCCCGTCCACCAGGGAGTGCCGGCAGCCGTAGAGGTTGTCGAACTTGGACTTGGTCACCGAGTCGTTGACGTTGATGGCCGGGAAGAGGAGCTTCCCCGCCTTCTCCATCTCGTAGAGCCTGTGGACGCCGGTGGTGGTCTCCTCGGTGACGCCGGCGCAGCCCGCCGCCACCTGGGTCCAGCGCCGGGGGCTCTTCCGCATCTCCCGCGCCAGCACCTTCAGCACCACGGCGTACTCCTCCGTGTCGGCGGAGGCCGGGGAGGGGACCTTGCCGGCCTTCTCGAACTCCGCCCCCCGGTGCACCAGGAGCGTGGCGTCGCCGCCGTCGTCGACGATCTGCGTGGGCCCCAGGCCGCCGCCGAAGTCCAGCGCCCGCTCGGTCATGTCCCAGTACTGGTCGAGCGTCTCGCCCTTCCAGGCGAAGACCGGCACGCCCCGCGGGCTGGCGGCCGTCCCGCCGCGGCCCACGGCCACCGCCGCCGCCGCGTGGTCCTGGGTGGAGAAGATGTTGCAGCTGGCCCAGCGCACCTCGGCGCCCAGGTCGACCAGGGTCTCGATCAGCACCGCGGTCTGGACGGTCATGTGGAGCGAGCCGGTGATGCGCTGGCCGCGGAGCGGCTGCCGGGGGCCGTACTCCCTGCGCACCGCCATCAGGCCCGGCATCTCCTTCTCGGCGAGCTCGATCTCCTTGCGGCCCCACTCGGCGAGCGCGAGGTCCTTGACCTTGAACTCGGGCGCGGGGGCGGTCCTGCGGGTGCGGGCGGGTGCGGCCATGGCGGTCTCTCCTCTCGAGGGTCCTCGGGACACGGTCAGGTGCGGGCCTTCTCGGCGCGGGCCACGAAGAGGGCGGGGCCCCTGGCGCCCGGCTCGGGCGGGAGCGGGCGGGCGGAGGCGGCCAGGCCGGCTCCGCGGCACAGCGCCTCGATCTCGGCGGGCTCGAAGCCGTCGCGGGCCTGGCCCATGCGGCTCCGGAACTCCTCGCTCCCGTGCGGCAGGAGATCGGCGATGGCGAGGGCGCCGCCGGGCTTCAGGATCCGGGCCGCCTCGCGCAGCACCGGCGCCGGGTCGGCCTGGTAGGCGAGCGCCAGCAGGAGCAGGGCGGCGTCGCAGGAGCGGTCGGGGAGCGGCAGGTCGGAGAGCTCGCTCCGCCACAGGCGGAGGCGGGCGACGTCCCCGAAGCGGCGCTCGGCGATGCGGAGCATGGCCGGCGAGCGGTCGACGGCGTGGACCTGGCGCACGTGGCGCGCCAGCCGCGCCGCCAGGTCGCCGGTGCCGCAGCCCAGGTCGGCCACGGTCCAGTCCGCCGGGAGGAGCGGCAGCAGGGCGTCGGCCACCCAGCCCTTGCCGTAGAGCTCGGCGCGGAGCCGCTCCCACTCGCCTGCGGCGCCGGCGAAGAAGCGCTCGGCGCCGTTCCTGCGGTCGGAGACCAGCCGCTCGAGCCGGAGGCGGTCCTGCTCCAGCGCGGGCCAGGGCAGGCTCTGCTCCCGCACCAGGCGCCACAGCCTCCGGGCCCCGCCGTCGAGCCCCTCGGCCGGGCGGTAGAGGCGCGAGGTACCCCGCGTCCGGGCGGCCAGCCAGCCCTCGGCGGAGAGGACCTTGAGGTGCCGGCTCACGGTGGACTGGGGCAGCTTCAGCACCGCGCAGAGCTCTGCCACGCCCAGCTCGCGGCGCTCCAGCAGGTGCAGGAGCCGCAGCCGGGTCGGGTCGGCCAGGCCGCCCATCCAGGCGAGCAGCCGGTCGGGCCGGCGCGTGGCTTTCAATCCCTCCATCCGGATGAAGCGATTAACAGGTTCGCGCCCCGCCCGTCAAGGCGGGCTCCGCGCCAGCCGGGCCAGCCGGGCGTCGAGCGCCAGGGGGGAGCGCTCCAGGACCCGCGCGGCGCGGGAGAGCGCCCGGCGCGCCTCCTCCCGGTGGCCCAGGGCGGCGTGGCACCTCCCGAGCCAGAGCGCCGCCTCGCCGGCCCATCGGCTCCCCGGATCGAACGCGCGCCAGAAGGCGTCGGCCTGCTCGAGGAGGCCCAGGCACGCGGCCGCGCGCCCCAGGCCCAGGTGCGCCCGGCCCAGGCCCACCAGGGCGTCGGCCCGCAGGGGCGAGTCGTGGCTCTGCAGCTCCCGGGAGAGGGCCAGGGCCTCCTCCGCCGACGCCCGGGCCTCCCGGTACCTGCCGGCGTCGGACTGGGCCAGGGCCAGCTCGGCGAGCACGCGCAGCCGGTTCCACTCGCGCAGCCCGTCGTCGGCGACGAGGCCCAGGGCCCGTTCCTGCCAGCCAAGCGCCTCCTCCCCCGACCCGGCCAGCCGCTCGGCAGCGCCCCGGAGGTGGTTGGCGTAGAGGAGGTACTGCGGCATGTGAACCCGGTACAGCTCCGCGGTGGCGGAGAGCTCGGCGCGGGCCTCCTCGGCCCGGCCGACGTAGGCGAGCGCCAGCCCCCGGTTGAGCCGCGCGGTGAGCGTCTCGTCGTTCTCGGGACCGAGGATGCGCGCCAGGGTCTCCGTCGCCGTCGAGAGGTCGCGGAGGGCCTCCGCGCCGCGCCGCGCCAGGAGGAAGGTCACGCCCCGGGTGACGAGGGTGGTGGCGACGTCCCGGGAGTCGCCCTGGGCGTGGTGCGAGATGACCTCCAGGGCGGTGCTGGCGTTCTCGATCGCGCCCCGGACGTCCCCCAGCCGCCTCTGGCCCGGCAGCATGTTCGAGGCGATCTGGCCGACCAGGGGGGCGTCGGGCCCGAAGGCCTGGCCCGCCTCCCGCAGGGCCCGCTTCCATTCCTCTACCGCGGCTGCGTCCCGCCCCGCCTGCGACAGGGCGCGGGCGTACACCTCGCGCGCGGCGACGACGTGGGGGTGCGCCGGCTGGTCCGGGTAGGCGTCGAGGGCGAAGCGCAGGCCCCGCTCCGCCGCCGCCAGGGCTGCCTCGGGCGTCTCCGTCTCGTACTGGTGCGACTCCGCCAGGAGGTTCGAGGCATCCACGGTGCGCGGGTCGTGCGGGCCGAGCCGCGCCAGGGCCAGGTCGAAGGCCGCCTGCGCCGCGGCGATGGCCTCGGCGAAGCGGGTGTCGTCGATGTCCATGTGGGCGCGGTTCTGCAGCGCCCGGACCAGCTCCTCGGGGTGGCTCCCTGCCAGGGGCTCCAGCGCCGGGACGAGCCGGTCCAGCTCCTGGCGCATCTCCCGGGTGCGGCCCCGGACGCGGGCCACGTCGGTGGCGAGCAAGCGCGCCCGGAGGGCCTGGAGCCGGTCCGGGGCCAGCCGGCGCGCCGCCTCGTCGAGCGCCTGGCGCGAGACCTGCTCGGCGTCGTCCGTGTCCCCGAGGCCGAGCAGGCTCGCGCCCAGCAGGTTCAGGAGCTCGACCCGCAGCTCGGGCCGGTCCTGGCCCATCCCCTCGATGCGCTTCCTCGCCTGCAGCAGGAGCTCGACGCCGGAGAGGCCCCGGCCCTGGGCCCCGTAGGGATCGGCCTCGCGGAAGATGGCCTCGATGAAGCCCTTCACCTCCTCGGCCCGGCGCTGCTCGGCCCGGGCCACCCGCGCCTGCCACAGGGCGGCGCCGGCGCCGGCCAGGACGGCGACGGCCACCGCCGCCGCCGCGCCCACCGCCAGGCGGTTGCGCCCCACGAACCGCCGCAGCCGGTACCCGCGGCTGTCCGGCTGCGCCCGCACCGGGCGCCCCTCGAGCCAGCGCTCCACGTCCTCGGCGAAGGCGCTGGCCGTCGGGTACCGGTCCTCGGGGCGCTTCCGCAGCGCCTTCAGGACCACCGTGTCGAGGTCGCCCCGCAGGGCCCGCCGCGCTCCGACGTCCTCCGCCACCTCGCTGGGCCGGGCCGGCTCCGCCTGGAGGATGGCCTCCTCGAGCGCCGCGGGGGAGTCGCGGGCCGGCCGGTAGGGCCTCGCCCCGGTCAGCATCTCGAAGAGGACCACGCCGAGCGAGTAGACGTCGGTGGCCACCCCGACCGGCTCTCCCCGGATCTGCTCGGGGGAGGCGTAGCCCGGCGTCAGCGCCCTCCCGCCGAGCCGGGTGAGCTCGCTCTCCGTCGCCCTCCCCTCCTCGAGGATCCTGGCGATGCCGAAGTCCAGGAGCCGAACCTCGTTCCCACCGGTCACCAGGATGTTCGAGGGCTTCAGGTCCCGGTGGACCACGAGGTGGGCGTGCGCGTGGGCCACCGCCCGGGCCACCTGGAGGAAGAGCCCCAGCCGCCCCCGCACGTCGGGCCGCGCCTCCCGCAGGTAGGCGGAGAGGGCGCTCCCCTCGACGTATTCCAGCGCCAGCCAGGGCCGCCCCTCCGCCGTCACCCCGGCGTCGTAGAGGCGCGCGATGTGGGGGTGGGCCAGGCTCGCCAGGATCTCCCGCTCCCGCGCCATCCGCTCCGCCAGCGCCGCGCCCCACCCCGACCCCCGCGGAAGCTTGAGGGCCACCGGCCGCTGGACCATGCCGTCGGCGCGCTCCGCCAGCCACACGCTGCCCATGCCGCCCTCGCCGATGGGCCGGACCAGCCGGTAGGGGCCGACGAGCTCCCCCGGGCGCTCGTCCCGGGGCTCGCCGCCGGCGGCCGCGCCGGTCGGGGCGAGGTCCAGGCGGGGAATGGTGTCGAGGGGCGAGGAGGCTCCTCCCGGCGCAGAGCGCTCCAGCAGCTCCCGCAGGCGCGGCTCGAGGGGCCGGTGCTCGGGGGCGAGGCCGGCCAGCCAACGCTGGCGCTCGGCGGCGGGCAGATCCAGGGCCTCGTCGAGCAGCCGGCTCAGGAGCGCCCAGTCGGCGGGATCGATGCGGAGACGCGCCACGGCCTCTCCCCGGCACCCGCCCCCCGGCCCAGGGCGCCTCGCCACCGCATAGCATGAACACCGTGGTCCCGCTGGGGTGCGTCTCCATTCTGCTAGGCTCCGGCCGGCGTGCGGCTCCCTCCTCCCATCCCCCCCATCTCGTTCCACCCGCAGGAGCCCGCCGCTCCCGGCGCCCGCTTCACCATCGTCATCCCCACCTGGAACAACCTCCCCTACGCCCGGCTGTGCCTGGACTCCATCCGGCGCAACTCGGCCTTCCGGCACCAGGTGGTGCTGCACGTCAACGACGGCTCCGACGGGACGCTGGCCTGGGCGCGGCGGGAGGGGCTCGACCACACCTGGTCGCGGGAGAACGCCGGCATCTGCTTCGCCGTCAACGCCGCCGCCTCGCTGGGCCGCACCGACCACGTCGTCTACATGAACGACGACATGTACGTCTGCCCGGGCTGGGACGCGGCGCTGTGGCGGGCCATCGAGCAGGTCGGCCACCCCCGCTTCTTCCTGTCGGCCACCGCCATCCTCCCGCGCGGCGGCTACCCCGGGGCCTGCGCCTCGCTCGACTTCGGCGACCACCCCGACCGCTTCCGCGAGGCGGAGCTCCTGGCCGCCGCGGCGGGACTCGTCCGGGAGGACTGGAGCGGCGCCTCCTGGCCGCCCAACGTGGTGCACCGCTCGATCTGGGACCTGGTCGGCGGCCTGAGCGTGGAGTTCTCGCCCGGCCTCTACTCCGACCCGGACTTCTCGATGAAGCTGTGGGCCGCCGGCGTGCGCCACTTCCGCGGCGTGGCGGCGAGCAAGGTCTACCACTTCCACCACAAGTCGACGAGCCGCGTGGCCCCCAACGACGGCCGCCGCCTCTTCTCGCGCAAGTGGGGCGTCCCCACCTCCTTCTTCTACCGGCGGGTGCTGCGCATGGGCCAGCCCTGGCGCGGGCCCCTCGGCGAGCTGGAGGGGCAGCCGGGCTACGGCTGGGCGCGGCTGCGCGCCCTGGCCCACCGGCTCGCCTGAGGTTCCCTCCCCTGCTAGGCTGCGCGGCTCGTGAGGCCGCCCGCCGCCAGCGCGCCCCGCATCGAGCGGAGCCCCGCCCCCCCGGTCCCGGGCGCGCGCTTCTCGGTCGTCATCCCCACCTGGAACAACCTCCCCTACCTGAAGCTCTGCCTCGAGAGCCTGCGGCGGAACTCCGCCGTGCCCCACGAGGTCATCCTCCACGTCAACGAGGGGATCGACGGCACCCGCGAATGGGTCCGGGGGCAGGGGCTGGGCCACACGCACTCGGAGCAGAACGCCGGGGTGTGCTGGGGGATCAACGCCGCGGCGGCGCTGGCCCGGACGCCCTTCGTGGTCTACCTGAACGACGACATGTACGCCTGCCCGGGCTGGGACGCCGCGCTGTGGGCGGCGGTGGAGGCCGTGGGCCACCACCGCTTCTTCCTCTCGGCGACGATGATCGAGCCCGGCGGGAAGAACCGCGCCGCCTACCCCGGGCACGACTTCGGCCGCACCCCCGCCTCCTTCCGCGAGGCGGAGCTGCTCGAGGCGCTTCCCCGGCTGGCGCGCCCCGACTGGAGCGGCGCCTCCTGGCCGCCCAACATCGTCTCGCGGGAGCTGTGGGAGCTGGTGGGCGGGTACTCGGTGGAGTTCTCCCCGGGCCACTCCTCGGACTACGACTTCTCCATGAAGCTCTGGCGCGCCGGGGTGCGCGAGTTCCGCGGCGTGGCGGCGAGCAAGGTCTACCACTTCGGCAAGGTGTCCACCTCGCGCCTGCGCTCCGGCGAGGGGCGCGGGCTCTTCGCGCGGAAGTGGGGCATCCCCGCCTCCTGGTTCTACCGGTCCGTGCTGAGGATGGGAGAGGACTACGCCGGGCCGCTCCCGGAGATGGAGGCGCTGCCCGGCTTCGGGTGGGCCCGGCTCAAGGCGCGGCGCTACCTGTTCCAGCCCTGAGCGGCGCGGGGCGGTAGGCCCGGGGCCGGAGGAGCCGCTTGAGCCGGAGCCCCCACAGGTACCGCAGGGCGTACCGGACGTGGCGCGCCCGCTCGTCCGGCCGGAACCCGAAGATCCGGCGCCGGTGCCGGAGCAGGAACGCCACCAGCCGCGGGCTGACGAAGTGCTCCTTCCACCCGAGCCACAGGCGCAGGGCGGTCTCGAAGAAGACGGGGTCGGGGGCCGCGGGGTAGGCGGCGAAGGCGCGGAGGCGCGCCTCCACCGCGACCGCGGTGGCCAGCTTCCGCCCGGCCCGCGGCGGCTCCGGGGCGGTCCCCTTCCACCTGCCCTGGGTGGAGGCGCGGGCGTGGTGGCGGTAGCGGACCAGCACCCGGTCGCAGTACTCGATGCGGCCGGCGCAGCAGGCCGCGAACGCCAGCCACCAGTCGTGGAGGACGCCCTCGGGAACCGGGAGGGCCCGGCCCAGCAGCTCGCGGCGGAAGAGCAGGGCGTGGCCCGAGATGCAGTTCACCAGCAGGAAGGAGGCGGGGTCGAGGACGGGCGCCATCCGGAACCTTCCGGACAGCCGGCGCCCCTGGGGCCTCCCGGCCTCGTCGACGATCTCCGAGTCGCAGTAGACGGCGGGAGCGTCGCCCAGGGCGGCCTGCATGGCGCTCAGCTTGGAGGGCATCCACACGTCGTCCTGGTCGCAGGGGGCGACGAGATCCCCGCGGCAGAGGCGGAAGGCGGTCTCGAAGTTCCGGACCAGGCCCAGGTTGGCCGCGTTCCGGTGGACCCGGAGGCGGGGATCGCGGGCGGCGTAGGACCGGAGCAGCGCGTGCGTCCCGTCCCGGGAGGCGTCGTCCACCGCGACGATCTCGAGATGCGGATAGTCCTGCGCCAGGAGGGACTCGAGCTGCTCCCGCAGGAACCGCTCGCCCTCGTAGGTGCACAGCGCCACCGAGATGAGGGGGAGATCGGGCATGCGGCCGGCGCGCCGCCGATGATAGCAGGCGCCCGGCCGGGGGCGCGCCCTACTCCTTGCCGCCGCGCCCGCGCTCCGCCTCGTGCGGAACCAGGCCGATCCGGGCCAGCTTCTCGTAGAGCGTCGAGCGGTGCAGGCCGGCCAGGTCGGCCGCCTTCCCCACCGAGCCGCCGGCCTCGCGGAGCAGCTCCTCGAAGTAGCGCCGCTCCCAGGCGTCGCGCGCCTCGCGGTACCCGACCTCGCCCGGCTCCTCGCCCGCCTCCCGCCCGCCGATCTCCGGGGGCAGGTCCTCGAGGGTGAGGGCCTCGCCCCGCGCCAGCAGGAGCGCCCGCTCCAGGCCGTGCTCCAGCTCGCGCACGTTGCCCGGCCAGGAGTGGTCCAGGATGGCCCGCATGGCCGCGGCGTCGGGCATCAGCGCCGGCCGGCCCAGCCGGGCGGAGTGCTTCTTCACCAGGTGCTCGAGGAGCAGCGGGATGTCCTCCCGCCGCTCCCGGAGCGGGGGCAGCCTCACCGGCACCACCCGGATGCGGAAGTAGAGGTCCTCGCGGAACCTCCCCTCGGCCACGGCCTTGCGCAGGTCCTCGTTGGTGGCGCAGACCACCCGCACGTCGGCCTTGCGGGGCCGGCGGCTCCCGACCGGGATGTACTCGCCGTCCTGCAGCACCCGGAGCAGCTTGGGCTGCAGCACGGAGGGGAGGAGCCCGATCTCGTCGAGGAACAGGGTGCCTCCCTCCGCCTCGGCGAAGAAGCCGGCCCGCGCCTGGTCGGCGCCGCTGAAGGCTCCCTTCTCGTGGCCGAAGAGCTCCGACTCGGCCAGGTTCTCGGGGATGGCGCTCATGTTGAGGGCCAGGTAGGGGCCGTCCTTGCGCCTGGACATCCCGTGGACGGCGCGGGCCACCATGTCCTTGCCGGTGCCGCTCTCCCCCTCGATGAGGATGGGGACGTCCGACGGCGCCACCCGCTCCAGGATCGAGACCACCTCGCGCATGGCCCCCGAGCGGCCCACGATGCCGTGGGTCGAGAAGCTGTCGTCGAGCGCGCTCCGCAGCCGCTGGTTCTCGCGCCGGAGGCGCCCGTGCTCCACCGCGCGGCCCACCAGCAGCTCCAGCTCCTCCGGCTCGAAGGGCTTCTTGAGGTAGTCGAAGGCCCCGGCCTTCATGGCCTCCACCGCCGTCTCCACCTCGGCGAAGGCGGTGACGATCACCACCGGCAGGTCGGGGATCCGCTGCTTGAAGCGCCGCAGGCCCTCCATCCCGTCGATCTCCGGCATGCGCAGGTCGGTGACGACGCAGTCGAAGTCGGCCCGCTCCAGCGCCGGCAGCGCCTCGGCCACGCCGGCGAAGTCGTAGACCTCGAAGCTCCGCGACAGCGCCCGCTTCACCATCGAGCGCGCCGAGTCCAGGTCGTCGATGACCATCACCTTCGGCTTCATGCCCCCTCCTCGGCGGGGAGCCGCACGCGGAACAGCGCTCCCCTCCCCTGCTCGCTCTCCACCTCCACGGTCCCGCCGTGGGTCTCGGCCGCCTGCCGCACGATGGCCAGGCCCAGGCCGGTCCCCGAGGCCTTGGTGGTGTAGAAGGGCTCGAAGACGTGCTTCTTGACCTCGGGGGCGATCCCCGGGCCGGTATCCTGGAACTCGATGGCCACGCCGGCGCCGTCGCGGCGCAGCCGGACCTCGAGCCGCCCGCCGCCAGGCTGCATGGCCTGGATGGCGTTGACGCAGAGGTTCAGGAACGCCTGCCGCAGCAGCTCGGCGTCGGCGTTCACCCGCGGCAGGTCCGGCTCCACCTGGACCACCGTCTCCACCCGCGCCTGGGCCGCCGCCGGGCCCACCACCTCGGCCGCCTCCCGCACCACCGGCTCGATCGACTGGGGGTGCGCCTTGGCGCTCTTGGAGCGCGCGAACACCAGGAAGCGCTCCAGGAGCGAGGCGGCCCGCTTGGTCTCGCGCTTGACCGCCTCGAGGTCGGCCTTGTTGGGATGCCCCTCGGGCAGCTCGCGGAGCGCCACCCCGGCGTAGCCGCGGATGACGTTGAGCGAGTTCCCCAGCTCGTGGGCGAAGCCGGCGGCGATGCCGCCCAGCGTGGCCAGCCGGTCGGCGCGCAGGACCTCGCGCGTCTTCTGCTCCACGCGGGCCTCCAGCTCGGCGATGAGGCGCTCGTTCTCGTCGCGCCGGGCCTTGAGCCCCGCCGACATCCGGTTGAAGGCCAGCACCAGCTCGGCGAGCTCCCGGTCGGCCGGCACCGGGAGCTGGAGGCCCCGCTCCTCCTCGGCCAGCACCTCGGCGGCCTGCACCACCTTGGCGATGGGGCGCATGATGCCGGCGAAGAGGACCGCGGCCAGCGCCTGGCCCAGCAGGATCCAGAAGCCGGCCACCGCCGCGGCGCTCCAGGCGATGCCCCGGGCCGACCCCACCACCTCCTCGTGCCGGTAGTCGAGGCGGACCGCCCCCAGGACCTCGCCGTCGCGCAGGACCGGGGCGCTGGCGACGATCCCCTGGGGCTCGACGAGCCGGTAGAGCGCCTGCACCGGCGACTCGGCCGGGGCGAAGGCGGTGGGCATCCCCGCGGGGCAGCCGGCGCCCGGCGACTCCTCGGCGCAGGCCACCACCGCGCCGGTCCGGTCCACCACCCAGGCCCGCGCCAGGGGCGCCGACTGCACCAGGCGCCGGACCAGCGGCTCGAGCGCCTCGCGGGCCTCGGGGAGCGCGCCGTCGGGGCCGATGAACCGGGCGGCGGACGGGGCCGCGTTGGCAGCCAGGCTGGCGCCCTCGCGGGCCAGCAGCTCCTGGCCGCGCTGCACCTCCCGCCAGAGCGCCACCGCGGTGACCCCGGTGGTGGAGAGGACGGTGATCCCCGCCATCAGCAGGAAGAGCTTGAGCCGCAGGGTCACGGCAGCGCCTCGCGGTCCATGGCGTCGAGGGCGTGGCGGCCCGACGGGGGCGGGGCCCTGGGCTCGCCCGCGCCGTGGAACCCGTGGCACGGGGCGCACGACCTGCCCGCCGCGTGGGGCGCCTGGTGGCAGCGGCGGCAGGAGCCGTCGCCCGACTTCCACAGGTGGGCCCCGTGGCAGTCGAGGCAGCGCCGGTGGCCCGGGGAGGCGTGGAGGCCCGCCCGCGGCACGCCGGTGTGGCAGCCGAGGCAGGGGACGTGCTCCTGCGCCAGCGACTTCGCGTGCGGGTGGTGGCAGGAGGCGCAGTCGAACTGCATGGGGGCGGCGTCGGAGAAGCGGGCCGGGTGCACGCCGCTCTGCCGGTGGCAGCGCAGGCAGTCCTCGCGGGTGGGGCGCAGGCCGGCGTCGTGGGAGAGGAAGTTGTGGCAGGCGAAGCAGTGGAGCTGCTGCATCCCGACCGCCTTGATGGCGTGCTCGCCGTGGCAGGCCTTGCAGCTGTCCACCGCGGGGGCGAAGCCGTGCATCGCCTGGGCGTGGCAGGTGACGCACTCGATGCCCCGCTTCTCCACGTGGACCCGGTGGCCCCGCGAGCCCTCGATCTGCTTCCAGCGCGGGTCGTGGGAGAGGTGGCAGGAGGCGCAGGAGCCGAGCTTCACCTCGGCGTGCTTCCCCTTGCCGCCCGGCTCCTTGCCGGCCAGGAAGGCCTTGAGCATCCCCAGCCCCTGCGAGACGGTGGAGTGGTGGCAGCGCTGGCAGGCGACGCCGCGGTGGCTGCCCTTGTTCCAGAGCGCGAACTCCGGGCTGGCGCGGTGGCACTGCGCGCACAGCCCGGGGTCGTTGTCGACGTAGTCCTTGAAGCGGAACCCGCCCCAGACCACCCCGGCGAGGGCCAGGAGCCCTCCGGCGATCGCCAGCTGGGAGGTCCGCCGCTTCACGGGCGCCCGCTACTTCTTCCCGTAGACGCGCTCGTACTCCGCCGGGTGCTCGTCCTTCATGAACTCGACCGTGGTCTGCCCGGTGAGCCACGCCCAGTTCATGGGGAAGATGCTGGGCTTGAGGTGCACGTTGTAGAAGTGCACCACGAAGAGGAAGAGGATGGCGAGGGTCGCCTCCTCGCCGTGGACGATGAGGGCCGAGGAGACGAGCCAGGTGGGCAGGACCCGGGAGATCTCGGCCGGGAACCAGAAGATGAAGCCCGAGCCGACCATCATCACGATGCCCCAGAACACCGCCCAGTAGTCGAACTTCTCCAGGTAGTTGAAGCGGTCGAACCGCGGCCGCTCCTTCCTGAGCCCCAGCATGAAGAGGATGTTGTCCCGGATCTGGATGGCGTCCTGGGGGAGCGGCAGCATCGAGAAGGGCAGGATCTTCTTCTTGGCGAGCGTCGCCAGGTAGACGAGGTGGTAGGCGCCCG
This sequence comes from Anaeromyxobacteraceae bacterium, assembly GCA_035455425.1. Classification (GTDB taxonomy): domain Bacteria; phylum Myxococcota; class Myxococcia; order Myxococcales; family Anaeromyxobacteraceae; genus JACRMN01. The sequence continues at coordinate 15,267 of DATIFE010000063.1, forward strand.
AGAGCATGATCATCACGGCGGCGACCCGGTGCACGATTCCCGCGCCATGGGGGCCGCCCAGGAGCGCCATGAACTTCGAGCTCGAGGCCACGCGCTCGGCCATGTACACGGCGCCGGCGCCGGCGCCGCGCAGCGGCCAGCCGGTGAGGCCGAGCAGGATCACCCCCGTGAGCATGAGCCAGTGCTGGATGCGCTGGTGGATGTCGAAGCGCTGCACCACCTGGTGCGCCTCGGGGTCCTCGGCGTGCGCCTGCTTCCTCTTCTGGACCCGGCGGCGGAGCTCGAAGATGAAGTCCACCAGCACGTGGAAGGCGAAGAAGAGGAGCGTGAGGGTGGTGAGCCAGCTGAAGGCGACGTGGACCAGGTGCGGGATCTTGCCCGTGTCCTGCAGCGGCCGGTGGGCGATGAGTCCGGCGAAGCCGGGGTTCGAGGCCGGGTGGCACTGGCCGCAGGTCTTCACCCGGGCGTCGTCCGGGCGGATGGGGTCTGCCGCGGCCACCGCCGATTCCGGGACCTTCCCGCCGGCGATGCTCCGGTGCCCGCTCTTGGCCACCAGCCCGGCGTGGCAGTCCACGCACAGCGGCGCCCGCTGCGAGCCGAGCGCCACCAGGCGGCCGTGGATCGAGTCCTTCCAGTTCACCGCCACCTCGGGCTCGAGGCCCGCCGCCCGGGCGAACTTCGGATCGCCGTGGCAGGCCTCGCAGCGCTGCGAGAGCGCCATCCGGTAGGCCCGGACCGCCGCCTTGTCCGCCGGCGCGGGGTCGGGCGGCACCTCGTGCAGCGAGCCGTGGCAGCTCTGGCAGGTGGCGCCGGCCACGGCGCCGTCCTTGGCGAGCCAGCGGCCATGGGCCGAGCCCTCGACGTCCTCGAGCACCCCGGCGTGGCAGCCGTCGCAGGCCAGGTAGGCGCGCGGCGCCCCCACCGCCGGCTTGCCGTCGAGCGTCCGGGCCTCGCCGAGCCTGCCGACGAGCTTCGCCTCGGCGGCGCTGGCGAGCGCGGGCAGCTCGTGCGGGCCGGGGGCGGTGTAGCCGGCGTGGCAGTCGGTGCAGGCGAGGTCGCGATGGACCGACCTGGCGAAGGCCGCCACCAGCACCCCGGCCCGTCCGGCGCCGTCGGGCTCGCCGGGCTTGGACGCCTCGTGGCACTGGAGACAGTCGGCGTTGCCCGCGGCGGGCTCCGCCGCGAACGCCGGGGTGGACAGGGCGATGGCGAGAAGGAGGAGGGTCGCTCGCATTCGGTTCCTCGAGGTCTGGTTGGCGCCCGGCGCACGAGCGGCCGGTCATGCCCTCGGCCCCTGGTTCGGGCTCCGGGCGGTCCTTTCCGGCTCCCCGGCCGTGCACGTCGGCTGCCACCCATGCCCGTCCGGGATTCCGGACTGTTGGATTACCCAACGTCTGGAGTTCCAGACAGTACTGCCGGGAAATCCGGACGTTCTGGATCCAGGTCAAGTGGATCCGCGGTCTTGTGTCGCGCCCCGAGCGCCACCGGCGCCAAGGCGCGGCCTGCGAGCGCAGGTGCTTCGGAGCGAAGGTCTGGCTTCGCCAGACCGTAGCGTGTGGGGGGGCTCGGGGGGGCGAAGCCCCCTCTCCACCCCATCGATCCCGGAGCGGAGGTCCGGCTTGGCCGGACCGTAGCGTGCAGGGGGGCTCGGGGGGACGCAGCCCATCGCTCCACCCCATCGATCTCGAAGCGAAGGTCTGGCTTCGCCAGACCGTAGCGTGTGGGGGGGCTCGGGGGGGCGCAGCCCCCGCTTCACCCCATTTGTTCCGGAGCGCAGGTCCGGCTTCGCCGGACCGTAGCGTGCAGGGGGGCTCGGGGGGGCGAAGCCCCCCCGTATCTACTGATGCGCGGCGATCGCCTTCAGGATCTCGATCTGCTCGAGCGCCTTGCCGGCGCCGATGACCACCGCCGAGAGCGGGTCCTCGGCCAGGAAGACCGGCAGGCCGGTCTCCTCGCGCAGGAGCACGTCCAGGTTCTTGAGCAGCGCACCGCCGCCGGCGAGCACGATGCCGCGGTCGGCGATGTCGCCGGCGAGCTCGGGGGGCGTGCGCTCCAGCGTCACCTTGACCGCCTCGACGATGCCGTTGATGGGCTCGGAGAGGGCCTCGCGGATCTCGGACGAGGTGACGGTGAGGGTCCGGGGCACGCCCGCGACCAGATCGCGCCCCTTGATGTCCATGGTCAGCTCCTCCTCGGTGGGGTAGGCGGTGCCGATGCCCATCTTGATGAGCTCGGCCGTCCGCTCGCCGATGAGGAGGTTGTAGCGCCGCTTGATGTGCTGGATGATCGCCTCGTCCATCTTGTCGCCGGCGATGCGCACCGACCGGCTGTAGACGATGCCGCCCAGCGAGATGACCGCCACGTCGGAGGTGCCGCCGCCGATGTCGACGATCATGTTCCCCGAGGGCTCGGTGATGGGGAGGCCGGCGCCGATGGCCGCGGCCATGGGCTGCTCGATGAGGTAGACCTCCCGCGCGCCCGCGCTCTCGGCCGCCTCCCGCACCGCCCGCTTCTCCACCTCGGTGATCCCCGAGGGGATGCCGATGATGATCCGGGGCCGCACGAACTTCTTCCGGTTGTGGGCGGTGGCGATGAAGTACTTCAGCATCGCCGCGGTGATCTCGAAGTCGGCGATGACGCCGTCCTTCATGGGCCGGATGGCGACGATGTTGCCCGGCGTGCGGCCGAGCATCTCCTTCGCCTCCTTGCCCACCGCCAGCACGCGCTTGAGCCCGCGGCCGTCCTGCTGCACCGCCACCACCGAGGGCTCGTTGGAGACGATGCCCATCCCGCGGATGTAGATGAGGGTGTTGGCCGTCCCGAGATCGATCGCCAGGTCGCGGGAGAAGACGTTGTGGAGAAAGTCGAGCACGGCGGCGCGGGGACTATAGCAAGAGACCGCCGAAAGACAACGAACGCCCCCGCGGGCCGCGCGCTGCGTTGGGCCCGGCACGCGGTTCGCGATAGCCTCGGCCCGGCGGCCTCCCGCGATGACCCAGCGCCCGAAAGACCCGGCCTTCGCCACGCTGCCCTGCGTGCGCTGCGGCTACCTCGCCGACACCAGCACCGGCCCCCTCAACTTCTGCCCCCAGTGCGGCCTGGACCTGCGCGCCGGCCTGCCCCCGGACCCCGATCCCACCACCTCCGCCTGGCTCGGGCAGGTGATCGCCGAGCGCTACCGGCTCACCGCGCTCCTGGGCGAGGGGGGCATGGGCGCGGTCTTCCGCGCCGAGCACGTGCGCATGGGCAAGGCGCTGGCGGTGAAGCTACTGCGGGGGGGCTTCGCCCGGGACAGGGCAGCGGCGGAGCGGTTCCAGGCGGAGGCCCGTATCGTCTCCCGCCTGTCGCACCCCCACACCATCGCGGTCTTCGACTTCGGCGACCTCGGGTCGGGCGAGGGCTTCTACCTGGCGATGGAGTACGTGGCGGGGAAGGACCTGGCCGCGGTGCTGCGCGAGCAGGGCCGGCTCCCCGAGCCCCGCGCCGCCTCCATCGCCGAGCAGTTGCTCGACTCCCTCTCCGAGGCCCACGGGGCCGGCATCGTCCACCGGGACGTGAAGCCGGCCAACGTGATGCTGGCGGAGGCCGGCGGGGCCGACTTCGTCAAGGTGCTGGACTTCGGCATCGCCAAGCTCCGCGACGCGGCCGGCGGCGGATCCGACACCACCCGCGGCGCGATCATCGGCACCCCGAGCTACCTGGCCCCGGAGCAGGCGCGCGGCGAGGAGATCGACGCGCGCGCCGACCTCTACGCGGTGGGCGCCCTGCTCTACGAGCTGGTATCGGGCCGCTGCCCCTTCGTGAGCCGGAGCCCGATGGCCGTGGTGCAGGCCCACCTCACCCAGCAGCCGCCCCCTCTCCGGCTCGCCGCCCCCTGGGTCTCGGAGGAGCTGGCGGCCGTGGTCCACCGGGCGCTGGAGAAGGAGCCGGGGCGCCGCTTCCAGAGCGCCGCCGAGATGCGCCGGGCGCTCCTGGCGCTCCCGGCGCTGGCGCGGCAGGGCGCGCGGCCCGGCCCGCCGCCGCCCCGGGAGGCCTCCGATCTCGCGAACCGCGCCGACTTCGAGGAGTTCGAGAGCCAGATGCGCCGGCTCCGGCGGGGCGGCGCGGCGGCGCCCGTGGCGGTGGCGCTGGCGCTCCTGCTGGGGGCCGCGGCGGTGTGGCGCTGGCCGGCGATCCAGCCCGTCCTGGAGCGGGGGCTCTCGCGGGCCGTGCGGCTCCTGCCGGCCTCGCTCCGCCCGGCCGATCGGCTCGGCGGACGGGTGCGCGAGCCCGGCGAGGCGATGCGCCGGGCCATCCCCCTGGTCCTCCCGCCCGGGCCCGACGGGCGTCCCGCGGGCGGGCCGGCGGTGGTGCGCGGCCGGCTCGGCGGCGACGCCGGCGGCGCGGACGTATACCGCCTCGAGGTGCCGGACAGCGGGAGGGCGCGGGTGCTGGTCGCCGAGTGGGGGGGAGCGGCTCCCGGCGAGGGGATCCCCGGCGTCGCCGTGGCCCTGGCGCTGAACCGCGACGGCGGGGGAGCAGGGCGCCCGGCGCCGCTCGTGGCCCAGTCGGCCCCCGGCGCGCCCGGGAGGCCGCAGCGCCTGGCGGCCCTGGTCGAGCCCGGCGTCCACTACCTGGCGGTGCGGGAGCTGCGCGCGCCGGGCGCCGCGCCGGCGGAGCGGCCTGCCGCCGGGTACCGCCTGCGGGTGCTCCTCGCCGATCCGGTGCCGGGAGAGGAGCTGGAGCCGGACGACGACCCGGGCCCGGCGGAGCGCCGCTACCCGCAGTGGCGGGCGCTGGCGGAGCGCAACCCGCTGGGCGAGGGCGGGCGCATCGAGGGCCAGACGGCGGAGGACGACGCCGACACCTTCTCGGTCGCGCCCCGCGGCGAGGCGGGGCGGCCGGAGCTGGTGGCCGCGATCCCCGCGCCCGACCTGGCGCTCACGGCCCAGCTCTGGCTCCCCGACCCCGACGACCTCGACCCGGCCGCCCGGGGCGAGCGCGAGCGCTTCGCCGAGGCGGGCCAGGGCGAGCCGGGCGAGCTGGTGGTGGTGCGCCTCGACCCGCCGCCGGATGCCCGCGCCCCGGCCCTCGTCCGGCTGCGGGCCCTCTCGGGCGAGGGGGCCTACCAGATCCTGGCGCTCGGGCCCGGGAGCGCCAGCGGCGCGCTGGTGCGCGCCCGGGTGGAGGCGCTGGCGGCGGCCGGCCAGGGGCCGCAGGCGCTGGAGCTCGCGGCCGCCTACGCGCGCGGGATCCCGGAGGGCGCCGGCCGCACCGCCGTGCTGGCGGCGGCGGGCCGGCTGGCCGAGCGGCTGGCGCCCTCGCTCTCGCCACTCGACCTGCGCGACTACGAGCGGGCCTCCCGGCGCCTCGGCCTCGCGGTCTTCGAGCCGGCCGCCGGCGGGGTGCGCTACGGATCGGCCTTCGAGTCGCTGGCGGAGGGGAGCGGGGGGGCGGAGGAGGAGGCGCTCTTCCGGGCCGCGAGCCGGGTCCTCCCCTGCACGCCGGACGAGGTGCGGCGCCGGGCGGAGGCCTTCCTCTCGCGGTTCCCGCGCTCGCCCCGGGCGCCGGCGGCGCGGCTCCAGCTGGCCCGGGCCCTGGAGGAGCAGTACTGGCAGGGCGGAGGGCGCGCCGCGCTGCAGCGGGCCATCGGCGAGTACGCCATCGTCGCCCGGGGCCGGGGCGCCGGCCCGGCCGAGGCGGCGGAGAGGGCCTCCGACCTGGCGGGCCCGCGCCCGTCCCGCCCGGCCGTGAGCCGGCTCCGGTGCGACTGAGATACGAGGCCTCCCGGAGCCTCGGCGGCGTGGCGCCGCGCCGCATCCCCCGGCGCCCCGCCGCGGCGTACGCTGGCGCAGGAGATCGGCACCCCGGGGCGGAGGTGGCGCCCGCGGAACCGCCGGCCCTTCCATGGCCTTCCGGCACATCCTGGTGGCGACCGACTTCAGCGAGGCCTCCGGCCCGGCGCTCCGGCTGGCGGTGGAGATGGCGCGCGAGGGGGGCTGCGATCTCACGGTGCAACACACCTGCGAGGTGCCGTTCTACGCCTACACCGAGCTGGCCATGTCCCCGGTCGACCTGCTCGAGCCGGTGGTGGAGGTGGCGCGGCGCAAGCTCGCCGACGTCGTGGCCGGCGTGCACGGCCGCTGCCCCGGCGCCCACGCCGTCCTCAAGGTGGGCGTCCCCTGGGAGCAGATCCTGGCCGCCGCCCGGGAGGCGGGGGCCGACCTGCTGGTCGTGGGCACGCACGGGCGCCACGGCGTGACCCACGCGCTCCTGGGCAGCGTCGCCGAGAAGGTGGTCCGGCTCTCGCCGGTGCCGGTGCTCACCGTGCGCGCGCCCCCGACCGCGGGATGAGACGGCCCCGGGCCCGCGGCGGGGAGCGGGCGCCGCCGGGCCGCCCCGCCGCTATGCCTTGGCCTTGGCCTCGGCCTCGGCCTCGGCCTCGACCTTGACCCGGGCCTTGCCGACCACCTCGCGGTGGAGCTTCACGGGCACCTCGTGGTCGCCCACCGTCTTGATGGGCTCGGCCAGGTCGATGGAGCGCCGGTCGATCTGCAGCCCGCGCGCCGCCAGCGCCTCGACGATGTCGAGCGCGGTGACCGAGCCGTAGAGCTTGTCCTGCTCGCCCACCTTCCGCTTCAGGGTGACGGGCGTCTCGGCGAGCCGCTTGGCCACCGCCTCGGCGCTCTGCTTCTGCTTCACCGCCTTGGCCTCGGCCACCTTCTTCTGGTGCTCGAGCTCTCGCACGTTCCTGGCGTTGGCAAGCACGGCCAGGCCGCGCGGGATGAGGAAGTTCCGGCCGTACCCGGGCCGGACCTCCACCAGGTCGCCGCCCTTGCCCAGGTTCTCCACGTCCTCTCGCAGGATGAGCTTCATCGCGTCCTCCTACCCGGCCTGCACCGTGTAGGGCAGGATGGCCAGCATCCGGGCGCGCTTCACCGCGGTGGCCACCTCGCGCTGGTGCTTGGCGCAGTTGCCGCTGATCCGGCGCGGGATGATCTTGCCGCGCTCGGTGAGGAAGTACTTCATCTGGCCCTGGTCCTTGTAGTCGACCTTGAGCGCCTTGTCGGCGCAGAAGCGGCACACCTTGCGCCGGCCGAAGCCGCGCCGGCCGCCCATGTCGTCGCCGCCGCGCTCGTCGCCGCGCCCGCCGCGCTCGTCGCGCCCGCCGCCGCG